>CACAUH010000035.1 GCA_902535565.1 uncultured Bacteroidota bacterium
CGAACCTGACACTGACTGCTCCGAGCCTGACCGCTACCGCATCGTAGTCGAGTAAGCCGCCCCACCGGCCACCACATTTACCCAATACTTGGACATTTCGCGTGTGATGCACACCGGCGATGTTGTGCGCCTACAAAGTCTATTTGGTGACCGCCTACCCCTAGAGCGAACTTATAGGGACCATGAAACGCTTTCTCGCTTGCCTGGCCCTCTGCGCCTCGCTCTCTGCCTCTGCTCAGGATGACAACTGCACTGTACTCGGTGTGCAGGAGTTAAGTCTTGCCTATCAAAACATCAATTCTTCAATTGATTCAGTCACTCAGGCGATTATTTCCATTGCTGATACGCTTCATTCCATCGCAGAGTCTATTTCATTGGCTCAGGATGGCTCGCCTGGTGAAATCAGCGCTATTGAATACGTCGTTGCTCGCGACCACAATCCCATCCATTCTCATATTAGCCCTAACGGATGTGTAGCCGAATATCCGCCTGCTCAAGAATTCAGCAGCCCTAGTGCAGACACCGTGTTGTCTCGGCTTTCGAATGGCTGGGATTTGCTCTCTCATGAAGTACTAAGTGACCATAACGCATATTACTACCGAGCGAGTTGTCCTGGACAGCAGATAGTCATGTATGACTATCGCCTAATACATCTGACCTTCGCTAAGGAGTGATTCTCGCTTCGTCGCGGTCCGCGTCTTTGCTGTATTCACCGCTTGTTGTTGACCCCCCGCCTGACGGCCTCGGCCTGGTAGTAGACGACACCCGTTGGTGCCGCCTAAGTAGGGAATCATTCAAACGCGCTGTGATTGTCACTGATGCACACCGGCGATGTTGCGCGCCTACAAAGTCTTTTTTGCGCTGGCCTACCCCTCGCGCGAACTTGTAGCTGCCATGAAGAACCTACTTGCCGCCTTGCTCTTGGCTCCAATTGCGCTCCTAGCCCAGGAGAACCCAAGCTACGACCCTGACTACAATGGCGACGGCTGCTACTCAATCACTGACGTGCTGGGCTTGCTCCCGCTGTTCGGCAGTTGCGTTGAAGCTGACACCACTTGGGCTTGTGGCGACTCTGTTTTTTTTGACAGCTACTGGTATGAGACGGTGCTGATTGGCGACCAATGCTGGTTTGCTGAAAACTTGCGAACGACGCAGTACGCCAACGGCGACAGCATTCCCGCAGGATTAACTGATGGCGATTGGGGCTCGAACACTTCTGGAGCCACTGCGGTGTACGGCGAGGGCAGCAGCACGTGCTACAACCATAGTCCTGACATCGACGCTTGCGATGAAGCGCAGTCATTGGAAGAGTATGGCCGGTTATACAACTGGTATGCGGTGGACGATGCGCGGGGCCTGTGTCCCACTGGATGGCATGTGCCAACCGACGGAGAGTGGACCAATCTGGAGAACTACATCACTTCACAAGGCTTCGACGGTTCAGAGGGAACAGTCTTGAAGTCCACTTATGGATGGTACGAATATGAATGGTACGAAGGCGGCAACGGCACGGACAACTTTGGGTTTTCGGCCCTTCCGGGCGGCTACCGCCAAATAACCCCTAGCCGCTTCCACCTGGCCGGTGACCACGGCTTCTGGTGGAGTTCGTCTCCCGAAAACAACTTTGCTTGGAGCCGGACCTTGAAGGGCTACAGTCCAGTCGTCTACCGGTACAACAGCAATCCTACAAACGGATTCTCCGTCCGCTGCCTGCTAGACGCTCCGTTGCAAGGCTGCACAGACTCCAGCTACATCGAATTCAACCCGAGCGCGGAGCTCGACGACGGAAGCTGCTTGACGCTATTAGCTCTTGGCTGCACAGACTCGCTGTACGTGGAGTTCGACCCGCTAGCCAACGTTGACGATGGAAGCTGCTTGACGCTTGCGCCGACAGAATTCGCTTGCGGCGACTCGACGCTCTTCGACAACTACAGTTACTCGACAGTCCTAATCGGTGATCAATGCTGGTTTGCGGAGAACTTGCGAACGACGGTATACGCAGATGGTTCTGCAATTCCGTCTGTCCCCAACAACGGGTCGTGGTCTGGGTTGAGCACAGGCGCCCGCTGTGATTTCAATAACAGCGATAGCTACGTGACCAACTATGGGCGCCTGTACAATTGGTATTCAGTAGACAATGTTAGCGGCCTATGCCCGAGCGGCTGGCATGTTCCGACCGCTGGAGAGTGGTCGGATCTAAAAAATTACATCAGCGCACAAGGCTTCAGTGGAGCCGAAGGCACAGCGTTGAAGTCAACGTCAGGCTGGAATAGTGGCGGCAACGGTACGGATAACTTTGGATTTTCAGCCCTTCCAGGCGGCTCCCGCACCGATATTGGCTTCTTCAGCAGTGCTGGAAGCCGCGGCAACTGGTGGAGTTCTTCGCCCAACCCTTCGCTTGGTGGGTATTTATGGTACCGGTTCCTTGACAGCTACGGCATTCCAGACTTCTACCAGAGTAATAGCAACCCGGTATTCGGATTTTCTGTCCGCTGCCTGCGCGACAGCGAATAGCTACCCAGCTAATTCATCCACCAGCTTCTGGATCTCCCGCACTTTAAGCTGCTGCTAAATGCCGTCCAGCTCCATCGCTCTCCGGCTCATAGCCTCCAGCATCTTCAGCCCGACGTAAGCTCGGCTGTCGTCAAGCGGAACGCTCCTGCGCAGCTCAGCTGCAGCTGTAGCAAGGCTATTTAGCTCCTCCTTCATGCTCTAACATGGTGAGCAGAAGCTTGCCAGCTACAAGCTCTTTGCTTGCGTGCTCCAGGCGTTTGTGGGCGTTGACAAAGTGAGCTTGGTGCTGAGGGTTACAAAGCCCGAAATTGTAGGGACCATGAAACGCTTTCTTGCTTGCCTGGTGCTCTGTGCCTCGCTCTCTGCCTCTGCGCAGGTTGTCTACCCTTACAATCCTGACGCGAATGGTGATAGTGCAATCACGTCTGGTGATCTGTTGGACTTTCTCCCAGTGTTCGCGACAGCGTTTACGCCGCAGGGAATAACCATTGATGGAGTGCCTCTCGATGAATGGCTTGCAGACCTTGAAGCAGTCGTTAATAGCAATGCCGCCTCAATCGAAAGCCTATTCGCTATGCAGTCACAGATTAATGCGCTTGAGACTGCTAACGACAACCTCCAATCACAAATCAACTCACTACAGGACCAACTCAACAACCTCACGTTTAACGTTGACGGGTTGCCGCCATGTATTGACGTAGATGATGACGGCATCTGCGACTTCGCTGATGCATGCGAAGGAACTTCAATAAGTTTTTGGGCGATGGCGACGGAAGGCGGTGATTTTGAGGAATTTGATATGCTGACCTCAAATATGATTGCTTACGACGCAGAATTGAATTCATTAGACCTGTCAGGTGTTTGTTCGGACAATTCGATTTTACAAAGCGCAAATTTCAATTCGTCCAACCTCGATAATGCGGCTTTCACGAATTGTGATTTGAGGAATTCAACTATCATAAACGGCTCTTATGAGAATTTGGATTTGAGCGGTTCTGATATATCGAATAGTCAAATATGCAATGACTGGTCTTCAGTCATTTTGGATGGAGTAGTCGGAACATGTCTACGTTCCTGTCCAGGTCTTCTGCTGCCCGATGGATACTCTCTCGTGCCGAATGAAGATTGCGGATGCTGCGTTCCTACATATGATTTAGTAGCTGAGTGAGCTCCTTGTGTGATTGAAATCAGCAAAGATCTTCCACCGCCCGCCTGACGGCCTCGGTCTGGTAGTAGACGACACCCGTTGGTGCCGCCTTCATAGGGAATCATTCAACCACGCTGTGATCGTCACTGATGCACACCGGCGATGTTATGCGCCTACAAAGTCTTTTTTGCGCTGGTCTACCCCCAGCGCGAACTTGCCGAAACCATGAAGAACCTACTTGCTTGTCTTGCATTGCTTGCTGCTTTCAGCACCACAGCGCAGAATAACGGCTTTCAATTCCCTTACAACCCAGATGCGGAACCTGATGGCTACATCGGGGTTCATGACATACTAGAGGTGTTGGCGTGGTTTGGTGCTGAGTGGGAAGTCGCAACCCTAGACGCTGACAGCACCTCTGCGATTGTGCTTGTCAATAATCAGACTAGCTGGATGCAGTGCAAGCAACAATGCAAAACGCTAGGTAAAGAATGGGACATCATTAGCGTTGACGGCTCTGCTGTTCATCTAGACACACTCACGTCTTCAATGGTTCTCCTTAATTGGGGTGATCCAGATGAGCCGCTCGCCCAGTGGTTCGTAAACGATTACGACAAACAAGATGGCCCATTGAGCATTGGGGGTTTCGGACCTTATATGTATCAATTGGGTAGAGCAGACGGGCAGGACCTCACTTGCTGGTGCGAAGCCAAAGTGAGACCTGAGATAGAGTACTCAGTCTGTCCAGGTCCAGAAGTGGGCTTGGACTCTGATGGAGTTTGGCCACACTTTCAGTCTTGCGTTGATTTAAAACTCTCTGACGGCTGGCTGCCATTGGGCGGGTTGACGATTGAAGACCAAATACCGAGGCAAGCCTTCTGGCGCTACGCCGAATGAAGAAGGGCCACCCCGCTGGGCAGCCCTGACAAGGGCTACTATGTCCCTAAGACATCTCTCAACCTATCTCCGAGGGTACGCTTGTTCCTACTCCATTTCTTCTGGTTGTAGATGTTGTGATTTCCGCTTTGAACTCCTCGAAAAGGCGGGGCTCGATTTAGCTCCTCTCGCGCTGGCGCTTGAACGCGTTCCACGTATTGATTCAAACATCGCATCACCCATGCCTGGTCAGCACTGTTGAAGTGAGGATCATAATCACCCCTCATCAAACCCCTGAAGAAGGGAATAAACTCCTCTAACATCATCTGCGGGTGACACTCGACTATGTTGTGCATCAATATTGCAAAGCCCTCAGGCGAATCAATTTTCCTGACAGCCCCAATGTGCTCGAATGTCTTCGCACACAAAGCATAAAACGCTTTTTCTGTCTCTTCCGGCAACTTCATCATCGCGGAACGCACTGTTGTGCCGGTTTCCAGAGCCTCCTTCACACTAATCACGGTGCCGTTTTGCATACTCCTCAAGCTCTTTGAGCATTCTCGAAGTTTTATTTCCTGATTCATTATAGGTATTCTTATATCTATTCTTATTTCTATTGTTATATGTGGTCATTTTGACATCAGGGTAAAGGACAGAATGGCCATGGCTATTGTCTGATTGACGCGTGCCTGTGTCAGATTGCCTTTTACCGTAGTCATATTGACGCTCAGAAGACAGCCTCATCTGGCGCTTCTCTCCATTTCGCGATGGCTCAACTAAGAGGTGAGCACTGTGCTCAAGGTCCCTGAGAATTCGCTGAATCGTGCGAGTAGAACACCCACATAGTTTGGATAAGTAGGTGTTGGACACAAAGGCAACCTTGCCACTAAACTCCCACCCAATAATCTCTGCAAGTATCAGCTTCTGATTTCCGGATAAGGTCTCGTCGGCCAGTACTTCATTCGGTATCCAAAGTCCTTCTCTCATAGCAGCTGATCAACCATTGAATAATCAAGCCGAGAGATTAAATAGACCGCCCCCGCTCCAACTGACTCACCTTGATGGCTTTTTGCTGCTCCGTTAAACCATCGCAACTGTCAACGTAGGCAATGACATCACCATAGTTGACTACGGCCTTACGCCCGCTGCTCGGATATTTTATCGGTATCCCTTCACGTTTGCACAAGCGACGGAAGTTGTCAGGCTGATAGCCTAACCAGGTAGCCACTAGTGAAAGGCTGAAATAAAGGAACCTTGGGTCGATGGGTGCGATAAACCGCCCATCCAAGTCTTGAATATTGTTCATCAAGGCAAACCACTTGCATCCGTGGCGCCATAAAAATCAGTTTTGCTAAGTATTGCACTTAGGTCTTTTCAAGCCACATTCTAACCGACTTGGGAAACTTCGTGTTGATTGGTTCCGAAGCTTCTGAACGCTTTTTGACCTTCTGCTCGGCCTCAGCGTACTGTTCAGGGTTACGGCCTGCTCGCTGCTTTGCGAACTTGAGAGCATTCTTCTGGTCGTTCGTAAAGTCTAAACCGAGTAATGAGCAAGCAAGAAACTCTAATTCATTGCGGCTAGACTTATCCCTGTCATGCACCATGTCTACAAGCACCAATGCCTCCATGCTCGATAATTCTGTAGTCCTGAGGTTCTGTGCTTCTTGCTTTTCACGAAACTCAATCAGACTAAGTAACTCCTCCTCATATGGAAGTTGCTTATTGACATTCACTCGGAACAAATCAGCTATTCTTCGCAATTCTGAGTCCGGCTTGCTTCGCACTCGATGCAACTCTAGCTTGAGTTCTTCCAAGGTCATTTTCGAAAGCCTGTCAGCATCATAACTCATACTCCATAAACATTGGTTAGACTCTGAATTTGCAACTGATCTTTCCGTCTAACATACTCCTGGCTCATTGTAATTCGTGAATGACCTGCAACACTTTGTATCGCATGAGCCCCAGCACCATTAAGTGCCATCTGCGTTAGCAGGGTATGTCTGAAAGTTCGAATGTTGACCTTCTTCTTAATGCCAAGGTCAGCTGCAATGAAACGCAGACAATCCAAGAGTATCTGATTAGACGTTGGACAGTGAAATAATAGGCTGTGACTTTTACCCGAACCAACAACATCTATTGCCTCTGGACTAAGTGCCAAACAATATGACTTAGCATGTTGCTTGCTCCTGTTCTTTGATCTTATCAGCTCTACATATCCATCGGCGATATCGGCGAACGTCAAATCCTTGATGTCAGCCCAAAGCAGTCCTGTTAGCAGCATAAAACAGGATGCTTTGTGCACCTGCTCCATTTGAGATTTAGTTGTGCAGCTGTTACGCGCCTTTGACTTCCATTCAAGCCATATCCGAACCTCCTCACAAGTAAGAAGTGGTGACTTAGTTGTTGCAACATTTGGTGGGTTCTGAACTCTACGCGCAGGATCTCGACGAATCCAGCCTTCTTCAAATGCATTTCGCAGAACAGCCTTACAGGTAATAGTGAATAGCTCAAATGCAGTCTTATTCGCATAGCGCCGCATCAACTCCTTCTTGTACTCTTCAACCTTTCGTGTGGTAACCTGTGAGAGCTTCGTGCGCTTCCAAAAAAGGCGCGCTGCACCAATACGCATTTTTTCCCTTGCCTTACCTGCACAGTGCTCTTCAATCAACTCGATGAATTGTACCCCACCTCTGTTTTCGATAACCCCATAGTCTCCACGGAAAATATCTGCACTCTTCACCATCGCAGCTTTCTCCGCTGCCTTCTGTGCAAGTAGGTAACTACGACTGTTATATCTGTGCCTTCCAAGAGCTTCAAGTCGAACTCGTTCACGATTACCATGAATCGTTATGTGATGGTAAAATGTGACTCGGCCGTCAGCGCCTTTTCTCTCGTAAACAATGACAGGTTGCTTTGCTCGCTTCATGGAAATGAAACTGCCACTTCATCCTGAGATACACGTGACAGTCACGTGACAAATAGTACACAACGGGTCACCCATTGAAGACCCATTCAATACACTATTAAGAGGTCAAAAAAGGCATCTAAACAACTGTCAAACAACACTTTAAGCAAGGGGTAAGCAAGGGGTTTCGGTAAGTACCTATTTCAAGTACCTCTGATTTAAGAATAGCAGAATCACTTCTGCGGACCGACCATCGACCAACCAAAGGTTTGGACGTAAATTGGGGAATGCTTCGTTCCCTCGCCCTCTTGCTTGTTTCGGCGCCAGTATTGGCACTGGCACAAACCCACGACATTGACGACCACAACCTCTTCATGGATGGAACGGTCAGCGATGCAGACGTCTCTGCCAACACCTATTTCAATGCCATGGCAGACGTCTTGGTGGAATGGTCCGTCTTGGATGCCAATTTGCCAGATGGCTGGGACTTTTCGTTCTGCTTTCCGGATTGTCACCCCATTGGCGTTGAATCTGGAACCAACGTATTCGACGCGGACAGCGAACACTACTTGAACTGCCACGTCTACCCCAACAACATTTCGGGGACAGGCCACCTCAGCATGCTCCTGACCACGAACAGCGCTTCAGTGGACACCGTGACGTGGTGGGTGACCATTGAGGAATTCAATCACGTGGCCTCCAATGCAAAACAGCCGATTCAAACGTTCCCAAACCCGTTTGCTTCTGTGCTCAACGTTCAGGGTGTTCCAATGGGAAGTTCCATTGAGTGGTACAACGCCCAAGGAAAACTGGTCAAGCACATGCCCAACGTCGCTTCTGCGAATGTTCAAGTCACAGGCCTCGAAACCGGTGTGTTGACCATGCTCATCAAATTGGACAATCAGATTGTAGACATCCGGAGGGTTCTCAGCCAATAAGACCAAGGTTCACTCCGTGCAATCTGTGCCGAACTCGCCGAGCACGATCAAGATGTCGGTGACGGCCACTTGGCCATCATTGTCAACGTCACCCTGACACAGTGAAGGTGGAGGCGCCACGTCAAACGTGCAAGTCCCGTCCTCATTCGTCGCATCGGGATCATAGTTCGTCGCATCCGGATACATGCATCCATTGCACCCGTATGAACAAACGATGTCATCATCACAAGTGGCACATTCGCTGAAGTTGCACGCTGCAGGGTCCATACAGCCTGGATCGATGCAGCTGCCGTCTGGGCATGTGGCCGCTGGATTGAAATTGCACGCTTCGGGCTCCATGCACCCCATGACCGCGCCCAAAGTGATGTAATTGGAAAAGGGAGCACCACCTGCAATGGAATAGTCTCCAAAACTGAAGCTCCAGCCGATTTCAGTTGGATATATACCGGCGGTAATACCAATTGAAAGACACCCGTCCGGCAAACAAACGTCAAGCGTATCCCCAGCACCCGAATCCAACCCCACCTCCATCTCAAAACCAAAATCGTCGGAAAGCGACAGGATGCCGCCATTCCAGCCGTCTCCCCAAGAATCAGAAAGAATCAGCGTGCCGCAATTGTCGAGACAACACGATCCATCATCACAGACTGCCGAATCATCATAGTTGCACGCTTCAGGGTCGGTGCACCCAAATCCGCTGCCCCCGACTGCAAAGTCTACTGTGGCTGATCCGGTCCCAGAATCAATATTGTAATTCTGTCCAGGTATAATCAAAATGGGGTCATAATTCAATGACCAATCACCTAATTCATACCCAGTAATCGTAAGGGAGTAGCAACCGGACTCCAAGCAAAATTGAGCTGTGGGGCCTGCCTCAAATCCAGTGTTGTTTCCAGAGGCAATAACATCACCCGTCTGGCTATTCACTAAAAAGTAGTCCATCACAGTGGACGTTTCATTTATGAAATCAAAAAAACCGAATGGCATGGACAAATTCACACAACTGCCCATGCAACACGAACCGTCGTCGCACCCAGCATCAGGGTCATAGTTGCAGGACCATAGATTCGTGCATCCGGGATAAAGACAAGAGCCATTGTCCCCGTCTGCCTCGGCATCATAATTACACGCCAAAGGATCCGTGCAGCCCCCGAGAACCTCAATCTGAGCAATTCGGGTCATCGCGGCATCCGCATTGTACATCGCCGTCATCCAAAACGTACCCGATGCAGGGTCCCACGCCATCTGGTTGTAATCACCGTACCGAGAGCTCTCATTGATTCCTGAACCCGACTGAATGGTCTGCTCAGGCCATGTCATCTGACCCAAAGGGCTTCCCACATTGCGACCGGTAAAGCGTATGGATGGAAATGTGATCGAGCTGGATAGGTTGTAACCGAGGGCCATGTTACCAACGTCATCCATCGCCACAGTGCCCATGAAACGACCCTCAGTATCCGGTGAATAGGTGCCCTCTTGGTAGACCACCCAGTCGGAGCCGTTGCTTCGTCTTAACTCGTACCAGCGGATGCCGGCCCTGTCAAGACCTACATCGGTGGTGTGGCAACAAACAATGCTCTCATGGGTACCGAAATTTCGGTATTGTACCCGGTGCATCAGAACTTCAAGGAGGGGATCGAGCGGCACCCCATCTCCAGGTTGAGGAACACATGACCAACCCGTAAAACTGCACAATTCAGAATCAAAAGGAGACACTTCAAGGACTTCAGCCAAGCTCAGAACACTGTTCTCAGAATTGTCAAAATCAATGTCCAATTCCCAAAACTCCAGCGCATCAGAAGCAACCCCATCCCAACCGTCATCCAGCATGCGCATGGCAATGACATTCTCGCCAGCCGGCGGAGGTGTATCACCATCCCAATGCACTGGTGCCCCCGCCAAGAATCCCAATCCCACATCAGGAGTATCAAAACGCTGCGCATTCAATGGAGCTCCTGTAAGCATCGCCGATCGGTCCAGTACGTAAAACCCACACTCATTGGGTTCGTTGGTGGTCACCAGAAAAAGGTCGGACCACATCGAATATTTCGGGTAATCCGGAAAAACCGGCGTAGAAACCTGATACGTATACCAAGTTCCAAGGGGGTCAGGCCCTGTGCTCATGGCCAAATAGAGCTCATGACCTGAACCGTTTCCAACCCATTTGTTCTTGAACTCAGTCACAAGCCATCGGTCGGCATCGTGATCGTACAGCACAATGGGGTCTCCACCTCCTGCCTCAAATTCAAAAAAATCATCGAACTGAATGATGTCGGTCAGGGCCACACCTTCCTTATCCCAAATCCGCATCCATGCGCCCCCGTTGCCATTGATCATCTGAATAATATGGTTGGGGCCCACATCCATCGATGGGTCAAGAGGCCAAATCCCCGCCACAGACAGACCATCAATGTTGACGCCCAACGGTTCAGTGCTTGATTTGTTCAAGGAATCTAAACCTGATGGAACCGAGCGGGGATAATCCCTTTGTAACACGGGATCTTCACCGAAGGGCAGCGCGTTGGGATTCGTTTTGGGGTGAAGCGGCCAATCTTCTTTGGGCTGGTAGCCCACTTTGCTTTGCCTTGTGTTCGAATCTAACCGCGCCGGATCCTGGGCATACGCGTCCAATCGTCCTGTGATGCCCCGAAAGGATGAAGGCACCTCCTCTGCACCTACGACTTGGACATCTGGAGATTGAGAATGTGATGTTCCAAAGGCCAAGAAGGCCAAAAGGGCAATTCCAACTCGAATAAGGGTCCACCTAGGGACGGGAGCGATGGTTCGATATGCATCCATGATGAGCGGGGTTCATTTTGCGATGAAAACCAATTTAAGACATTCATTTACAAAAAGATAACCACTCACAAATCAAACGGGAGGCACCCGCCTCATCCCGTGTCTAGAGGTCTTGGCATCAGGCCAAAGCGAACCTCAAGAATCGGTGAGGCGACTCTGCTCAGTCCATCCGCGAAGCTGGTGAACGTCCAAAGGCTTGGGCAGCAAGGCCTCCACAATGGGGTGACCCTCTGCTCGCTCCAAATCCTCTCGATCCAATGAAGCACTGAGCATGAACACCGTCAGGCCTTCTAATGCGCAGTTGGGCACATATTCCAAACGTTCAAGGACGCCAAAACCATCCATGCCCGGCATCAAAATGTCCAAGAGAATGACCAAGCGCCCTTCGGCCAATGCCGATCCAGAACGCATGTCACCTTCCTCCACACCGGAATCGGCCATCAGCGCCTCCAAGAACGACGGACCGTCCTTGAATTTTCGAACGGAACACTTCATCGCCGCTTCAATCAGACGGCCATTGACCACGCGATCGATTTCATTGTCATCGACCAACCAAAACTCCAGATCATGGGACATATGTATCAACTACGGAAGATGATACCCAAAGGTTTGTAGGAATGATTCCTAAGGGCCTCAGGACTTGGCCTTCTGCTGCTCCATCCACTTACCATAGCGGATGCGCTCATCAACCATGCGCGCCTGCAAGCTGCGCAATTCGGAGCCTACCGACGCAACCGCCCCAGTGCCTCCGGCAGCAAGGTCGGCAGCACATCGCCCGAGTTCCTCTGCAAAGCCATCGAGTGCAGACAGAACTTGGTGCCCCTGTAACGCGCTGCTTACACGCGACCGATTCAACGCATAGGCCGCCTTGATCACCCCGCGGAGCTCCTCCTCATTCCAAGGCTTGGAAACGAAACGGTAGACCTGCCCCTTGTTGATGGCGTCCACCACGGCATCCGTATCGGCATATCCCGTCACCAACACACGAGAAATATCCGGGTGATCCGGCATAATGAGCTCGAAGAATTCAACCCCACTGATTCGGGGCATGCGTTGGTCGCTGAGGACCACATGGAATTCGTGCTCGTCCAACATGCGGACCGCCTTGTGCGGCTCGTCACAGGTGTGCACTTCAAAATCCCTCCGAAAAGCCGCCTTGAAAGAGAACAAGTTGGGCTCCTCGTCGTCGAGGTAAAGTACGCGTATGATGTCCTCTGCCATGTTCTGTTCAATGCGCGATCAAGCCGCCTCCGAATTGGGGTTGATTACGATGTCAAGTGGGAACGTCAAAATGAACGTGGTCCCCTCCCCCAAGCGGCTTTCAACCCGAATGTTAGCGCCATGGTCATCAAGGATGCCCTTGACAATGCTCAGTCCCAATCCCGTTCCCTTACCAATCTCTTTGGTCGTGTAAAAAGGATCGAAAATCCGCTGTCGGGTTTCCTCATCCATTCCGGTTCCGTTGTCCCGCACCTTGACGATGATGGCACTGGCCTTCCCATGGGCGTCCATGACCTGATCCAATTCCACGCTCACCTTCCGATCCTCAATATTTTCCCATCGCCCCTCCGTCGCTTGAACGGCATTGACAATGATGTTCATGAAGACCTGACTCAATTTGCCACTCTGACAATACAGTAGCGGAACCGCTTCAGCGAGGTTCACTTCAATTTGAGCACGGCTGCGAGCCCTGTCACCCAGAACGGTAATGCTCGCCTCCAATAAATCGGACAATGATGCCTCAACAGGCTTGTCTCCATCCATTCGTCCGAAAACCCTCAATCCTCCAACAATGCGGGCGGTGCGATCCGCCCCTTCCAATATGCCCGCAATCAACTGCCGACTCTCCTCCTTGAGGAATCCAAGGTCAAGTTTGCGCGCCTTCTCGCGGGCAGCATCCGTCAATCCCTCTGCGCCTGAAACACCTTCGGCCACAGCAGCCAGCGCATCCGAATGGGCATCGACAATCTCAATGAGCTCCTCCAAGTCCCTGCGCAGTGATGTCGCATTGCTCTGAACATAGTTGATAGGGTTGTTAAGCTCGTGAGCAATGCCCGCCGTCATCTGTCCCAAGGAAGCGAGTTTTTCTGTTTGGATAAGCTGGTCCTGAGCACCCTTCAACTCATCGAGTGCCCCAGACAAGTCTTGCATGACCCAGGAGGGAACTTGAGGGCGGAAGAGGTCCACCTTCGGCACGCATCCTTGGACACCTTGCAAGGAGAGCGACCCAATTTGGGCTCTCATACGGACGCGATGTGGATTCGCGTGTCCGGTTGGCAGGGTGCGCCGAGACAGGCTCGTATTATTTTGGACAATCCCACGCTGGATTCTATCGAGGCGATGGTCATCGACGGGCCCCGAGTTCTGCTCCGCAAGCAAGCAGGTGCGGCATTCGGGCAGGTAGACGATTTAATCCCCGCGTTTTCTCTCCCGCTTAATGAAGCCCATGACCTCTGGTTCCGCGTCCGAAGCGCCAAGCCCTTGGTCTTGCCGTTTTCTTTGACCCACGAGGACCGGGTGGCCTCTATGCGGGAAAAACGAGACTTGGCGGTTGCCCTCTACACGGGCATTGTTCTGGCCATTCTCA
>CACAUH010000036.1 GCA_902535565.1 uncultured Bacteroidota bacterium
GGTCATGGGTCGCTTCGCAGCCCATTGGAGCCAGTCCTTGGATGGAAGCAATGCCGGCGTCCATGGCAACCACAGGAACGAGTCCTTGGCTTTCGAGCAGGCTTTCTCGATGTCCTAAAAGGGCATTTCTCATCCGTGTTCGCTGTCCCTCTGTGAATGAGTTTACGCATTGGTCATAGGCGTAGTCCATGTAGTTCTCGACCAATGTTTCCGGACAGTTCATTGCGCTACAACCGGCGCTTCCTGTTGTGGGCGGGGTGTCGCAAATTTGATCCCCTTGGGCGCTGCAATTGGATTCGGGATCGCAATCGTTGGTCAGGCGAAACGTGTGATACAGACCGAGGTAGTGACCGAGTTCATGGGTTAAGGACTTGTTCAGGTCGTAATTGTTGAGCAGGTCGTATTCTTCTCCGATACCGAATACCCTGCGGTGCAAAACAACACCGTCATAAAACCCGCTGACTGGAGGTAGATATGCAAATCCAAGGGGCGACATGCCTCCATTTAGACTTGAAACAATCCAGAGGTTCACGTAGTCTTCCTTTGGCCAATAGGACAAGGATTTGAGGTTGTTCTCAGATGAAGGGTGGAGGTTGTCGTCCGTAACCAATCCGTCTTCTGCGTATTCCGGTATGGCATTCGCTGCATCCAGCCGCACGATGCCTGTTGTGGGATTGCCTTCGGGATCCCGTGCCGCCAATTCGAATTCAATGTCGACATCGACACCGCCATAATCTCCTCTGAAATCGGCATTCAAGGCATCGATAGCGCCCTGAACTTGGGCATCAGAAAGGTTATTTTCGACGCCCACCGCTTCCCCGTGATGAAGGATGTGCACCACCACGGGTAAAGTGTACTCCGTTGTTGTTCGGTAAGAATTGGTCGCCATTTCGCGCAATGCCGCTTCTACTGCGAAGAAGCTCCGGGCGTAGGTTGTGTCCGATGCAATGTTGGCATCGAGAATGGCTTCCGTTGCACACCGGTTTCCTTGTGCATGAGTATCATTTTCCGGTGCGAGGGACAGCAGTAAGAAAAGCGGAATAAAGTGGCGTATTGCGGAGGACATATGGACGCGGTTTAGTTTCCTTACTCCCGGTTCCAAGTTCAGGTTGCAATTTTCAGCTATAAATTGTCGGGGTGCTGTTTTTCAAACAGTTAGAAGGTACGTATAATATGATATAAGCTTCAGATTGACCTGCTGATAAACAACGCGGGGCCCATTTGGGCCCCGCGTTTTTATTGAGTTGTCCACAATGGATTTTAGTCCACTTTTTCGACTTCGAGCAGCTCGACCTTGAAAATGAGGGTGGAGTTTGCACCAATCACATCACCTGTAGCTCTGGCACCGTAGGCCAAGTTTGAGGGGATGTAGAATGTGGTTTGCCCTCCCTTTTTCATCGTTTGCAATCCTTCTGTCCAACCGGAAATGACTTGGTTGAGTCCAAAGGTGGCGGGTTGACCTCTGTCATAGCTGCTGTCAAAGACGGTGCCGTCGATGAGGGTGCCATGGTAATGCACGGTCACGCGGTCATTTTCGTCGGGGCTGTCGCCATCGCCCTCTCTGTCGACGCGATACTGCAGGCCACTTGCCGTTTCCACCACGCCCTCTTCACCGCGATTGGATTCGAGAAAGGCCAATCCAGCTTTGAGGTTGTCGTCTCCAGCCGCAGCTTCCTTGGCCTCCATTGTGGAGCGAACCAATTCATTGGCCTGCTCAGGCGTCATCACCGCATTTCCGGACTGGACATCGGCAAATGCTTGTCCAATTTGAGAGGGCACGAAGTCCTTGATGCCTTGGTTTGTGACGTTTGTGGCAAACAGCACGCCAAGGGCGTAGCTCAGGGAGTCATTTTGATTTTCCATGTTGGGGGTTGGGGTGTTTTGGCCGTTGAGTGCACATCCTGTCCAACCAAAGGGGAGGAAGGTGAGAGCAGCAAAACTTAGGATAGGAATTATGGAGCTTTTCATGGTTTGGGTTGTGAAAGACGAGTGTAGGTCCATTCGCTCTCGTTGGACAGGAGCGGGTTGAACCGATAGCCTTCTTCTGAGAATCGTTGAAGGCCTTGGGTATTTTGAATTTGTTCTTGAACGATGAATTTGGCCATTAAGCCCCGCGCATGCTTGGCATAGGTTCCGATCATTTTGTATCCCGATGGCGTCTCTTCTTTGAAGTTGCAGGTGATGACGGGTCCGGGTTGACCAGAGAGCTTCACGGCCTTGGCATATTCTTGACTGGCGAGGTTCACAATGGGCATCCCTGCAGCATCATCGGCAAGCGCCTGTGCGAGGGTGTCCCCCCAATGTGAGTAGAGGTTGTTGTTTGATCCAGGTGACCAGCGAAGTCCCATTTCGAGACGGTACGGCTGAATGAGGTCCAATGGGCGAAGCAGGCCGTACAATCCGCTTAGGATGCGCAGGGTGTTTTGGGCAAAGTCGAAGTCACTTGAGTTCCAACGTTCTGCAGCGAGTGCTCGATAGACCTCGCCATGGAACGCCAAAACGGCCGGTACGCTGTTTCCAGGATGGAATGGCGGTGCCCAATTCAAGTGCATCGAAGCCGTCTTCTCTGCGAGGGCAGGACTGATGTCCATCAGGGCAGTCAGCTCAGAGGGCGAGAGTCCTTTCAAAGCTTCCATCGCGGCCGAGGCCTCATCCAAGAATTGCGGTTGGCTGGCTCCAGCTGCCACAACTGAAGCATCCTTTCGGAAGGTCTTGGCCGGAGATAGAAGCACGCGCATGGGGGCACAAATCTACATCAAGGCTAGGCCGACGTGAGCACCGTAATTTTGACAACATGAACCGATCCCGTTTCGTTGCCGCCATTTGGTCGCTTTTGATTGCTTCTTCGATGTTCTGTCAAGATTGTCCCGAGGGCCAGCAGCCTTTCGCGTTGCACTTGCACACGGACGCTTGGGGCTATGAACTCTACTGGGAAATGACACCCCAAAACGATGACTGCGGAACCAATACCCTGTTTTGGGGAGGCAATGCACTCGATGTTGGGTGTGATGGTGACGGAATTGATGGGGCGCCAGAGGGATATTATGACTCCTATTCGACCTTCATTGTCGATACGCTCTGTTGGACTCCCGGGGACTTGATCACCCTCCATCATGTGGACAGTTACGGAGACGGTGGGACGTATTTCGAGGTGTATAACGAAGGTGTTTTGCAACACAGTTTTCAAGGAACCGGAACGGGGAACACGTGGACCTTTGACCCTTTCGCCGCGAGTGGCCCCGCCTACGACTCTCCGTGCGGGGCAACGTCTATCGAGGTCAACGGTCCTGTGGTCGTCGTGTCCAATGACAGTTGCACGGCTGCTTTTGGCGAGCCGGGAGCACCCGATTTTGATGGCGTTTATTCCTGTCAAATCAATGGCGGATGGTGTGAAGGTGCTGTCACGGGGTCTGCTTGGCTGACATTTATCGCAGAAGAGGGCAATTGCTGGATTACAGCCTGCACAGAGGAAACAGACTTTGACACGCAAATTGCCCTTTGGAAGGCAGAGGACTGCAATGACTTCAGCACGTTTGTGCTCGTGGCGGCAAACGATGATTTGCCCGGAGGATGCGGCCCTGGCAACGGCTATGCCAGTGGAATGTGGTCCGGCTGTCTGGAGGCAGGCGAAACGTACTTGATTCAGGTCGACGGTTGGCAAGATTCCAGGGGCCAAGCCGGGGTGCTCATCGAGAGTGTTGAAGATGGGCCTCAAGTCACATCCGCAACCGGCGGACTTGATTGTGCGCTGGGCAAAGAAGAGGAACCCAATGGCACCATTGTGTTGAATATTTCGGGGACTGGTGGCAACTACACCGCTGCTTGGGTTGGTCCCAATGGTTATGCTGCTTCAGGACAGCAGATTTTGAATCTCTCTTCCGGTGCCTATTCTGCTGCGATCGTCACCAGCTGTGGCAACACCCTGACCCATACTGTGGTCCTCACTGAACCCGATCCGATTGTGCTTGATCTTGAAGTCGTGCACCCCGAATGTCCTGACTTGCCCAATGGAGAGGCATACCTCGCCGCCACCGGCGGTTCTGAACCTTATGAGATCGTGTGGTCCAATGCATTGGGTGAATTGGGCACGGGGCAGCTTCTGGAGGGATTGCTCGAGGGAGCATACGCCGTCGAAATCGAGGATGACAACGGATGTTCAGCCAACCTTTCCTTCACGCTTGAGGCGCAGGACGATGCCTTCGCATTTTCCCTCGGTCCGGACACCACCATCTGCGAGGAGGATCAACTCGTGCTCAGCGCTCCTGCAGGTCTGAGTTACATCTGGAGTGATGGCAGTGTCAATCAATTTCTGATCATCAATGGCACAGACCTCGGTCCGGGAACATATCCCGTGACTGTGCAGGCGTCCAATGCGTTTGGGTGCAGCCACGCGGATGCCATTTTTATTACGGTCTTCGATTGCACAACAGGCATTGGAGATCTCGGGGGCGCTTTTGAAGGCCCGCAGGTTTACCCTAATCCTGTAGGAGCCGGCCAAGCGTGGGCCATTCATTGGCCTCGTTCTGTTCGCGTGGGAGTCCTTCCATGGACCCTTCGAGACGCGAGGGGCAGGGCACTTCAGTCGGGAATTTACAGGGGGGCAGGTGCACCGCTGATGGTGTCGGCACAGGGCCTCTCGGCAGGCCAGTATTTTATTGAAATGAAAGAAGAAGGTTGGGTTCTCCGCCTTGTCAGAAAGTGATGTCCCATGCAGGAGATTGATTTGAGGAGCGATACAGTTACCAAGCCAACGGCAGCCATGTTGGAGGCAATGATGGCCGCTCCCACAGGTGACGATGTTTACGGAGAGGACCCGACCGTCAACCGGCTTCAGGACATGTTGGCGGAACGCTTTGGGCAAGAAGCCGGTCTGTTTTGCCCGTCGGGTACCATGGCAAACCAAATGGCCATCAACGTTCACACCCAGCCCGGGGATGAAGTGATTTGCCACAGGCTGAGCCATGTCTACAACTACGAGGGCGGGGGGATTGCGCGAAACAGTGGTGCCAGTGTTCGTCTTTTGGATGCCCCTCGAGGCGCCATGCTGGCGGATGCCATACGGTCTGAGGTGAATCCTGCAGACAGCCATTACGCGCGAACAGCATTGATCTGCGTCGAGGACACAGTCAACAAGGGCGGGGGAGCAGTTCAATCCGCCGAAGTTCTGGAGGCGGGCTCGAGGGCCTGCCGCGACATGGGGTTGCCATTTCATTTGGATGGGGCCCGGGCGTGGAATGCCCTTCGCGCCACAGGTGAAGACTGGACGCGCTATGGCCGGAGGTTTGACAGCATTTCTCTCTGTCTTTCAAAAGGTCTGGGCACCCCTGTGGGATCGGTTTTGCTCGGAACCAAAGCGTTTATTGAAGAGGCCCACAGGTCCCGGAAGGTCATGGGCGGCGGGATGCGCCAAGTGGGCATTTTGGCCGCGGCAGGGTTACATGCTGTGGAACATCACTTTGACAGATTGGAAGAGGACCACCGCCGGGCTTCGGCAATCGGGAGCCAACTGGAATCCAACCCAGGGGTGGCCGCTGTGGCACCGGTCGAGACGAACATTGTCATTGCCACGTTGCCCGAGGGGCGACCAGCACAGCAGATGGTGGAGCACTTTTCCAATCGTGGCATCCTGTGCTCTGCCTTTGGCCCGAATAAAGTGCGGTGGGTGACCCACCTCGATTTTGGGGATGGTGCATTGGAAAACGTGCTCGAGGTTATCGAGACTTGGTCTTGAGCCTCGGCTTTGAAGCCTATTTTTCCGGCATGAACCCGAAGCGCATCATGCCGGTGATTCCGGCCTTTCTTTTTGCTGTTGTTCTCACACTTTTACCGTCATCTTCCCGCGCCACAGAGGGGATGTGGATCCCCGCCTTGCTGCAGGCCGTAGAAGGAGACATGCAAGCCATGGGGCTCAAGTTGACCGCCGAGGACATCTACAGCATCAACCGAAGCTCCCTCAAAGACGCGATCGTTCAATTTGGCGGCGGTTGCACGGCCAGCCTGATTTCGGACCAAGGCCTTCTGCTGACCAACCACCATTGTGGCTACGGAGAGATCCAATCGCACAGCAGCGTTGAGCGGGACATTCTCAAGGATGGCTTTTGGGCCATGACCCGACAAGAAGAACTGATGAATCCGGACCTGACGGCCATGTTCATCGTGCGCATAGAGGACGTGACCGATTCTGTACAGGCGGCGCGATCCCTTGGGGCCGAGGAAGAGGAAGCCATGCGCAAGCGCCTTGTGGCAGGCGCCACACAAGACAATGGCCATGATGCTGTTGTACGTGACTTTCTCTACGGCAACCAGCAATTTCTCATTGTGACCAAGACCTACAATGACGTCCGCCTTGTCGGGGCGCCGCCCAGCGCCATTGGCAAGTTCGGTGGGGATACAGACAATTGGGTCTGGCCGCGCCACACCGGTGATTTTTCACTGTTCCGCATATACAGCGCGCCAGACGGTTCGCCCGCTGAACCGAGCGCTGAGAACGTGCCCTTTGTTCCGGCGCATCACCTTCCCGTCTCCATGCACGGTGTCGAGGAAGGTGATTTTACGATGGTGTTTGGATTTCCTGGCCGCACCGAGCGTTACATTCCTGCTGCACAGGTCCAGCACCTCATCAACGAGCTAAACCCGACCCGCATCGCCATGCGGACAGCCAGTTTGGCGGTGATCAATGCCGCCATGCGCAGCGACGATGCCACTCGAATCGCATATGCAGCCAAGCAGAGTCGAATTGCCAATGCATGGAAGAAGTGGATTGGGCAAAATGAAGGCCTCATTGATTTTGGAGCCGTGCGGGAAAAGCAACAAGGACAACTTGAATTCGCACGAGAGGTCGTTCGACGTGACATAAAAGAGTACAAAACGGTCGTTGGCGATTTAACCAAAGGAGTTGAAGCGCTCAAACCCTACCTCGAGGCCCGATCGCTGTTTATCGAGTGGTTCTACTACGGACCTGAACTCCTTCGGTGGGCTGACGGGGTAGGAGACATTCTGACCATGGCCGCCGATAAGGCTGTTTCGGACAGCGCGTTTGCGGCCAGAGCAGCGGAGGTCTTGTCGCAGGCAGAGGCGTTTTATTCAGATTACAATGCGACCGTGGACGAGGGTGTTTTTGCCGCGGTCTTCCCACTCTATATGTCGGCGATGCCCGAGGGCTTTGCACCTGAAGTGGCAGTCGAGACATGGGAAGGCAACGCAGATGCGAAGGCCATTGCTTCTGAATTGTACGGCGGGTCCATTCTTGATGATGGTGAGGCCTTCATGTCGCTTCTGCGCAACGCAGACCGAAAGGGACTCAAAAAGAAGTCTGGAGACGCTGTGCTTCGATGGGCCAAGGAGACCTCGGATGGATATTGGGAGGGGGTTCGGTCGGAATATGGCAAACGCATGGCGGCATTGGATGAAGACATGGGGCGATACCTGCGCGGTTTGCAGACAGTCTATCCCGACAGCACATTCTGGCCCGATGCCAACAGCACCTTGCGCCTGACCTATGGTCGAATGGAGGGGAGCGAGCCTCGGGATGCCGTCACCTACAAACCGTTCACGACGGCAAATGGTGTCCTTGACAAATACACCCCGGGCGACCCTGAGTTTGATTTGCCCAAAGGCCTTGTGGATCAATTGCGCCAAAAGGAATACGGGCCTTATGCCGATTCGGAAGGCAACCTCAGGGTGTGCTTTCTGGGATCCAATCACACCACAGGGGGCAATTCTGGTTCTCCTGCAATCAACGCCACGGGCGATTTGATCGGACTCAACTTTGACCGCACCTGGGAGAGCACCATGAGCGATGTCCGGTTCGATGCGGACCGTTGTCGGAACATCATGGTGGACATTCGATACGTCTTGTGGGTCACCGACATCTATGCCGGTGCGACCCACCTTGTGCAAGAGATGACGCTCACAGAGCGCGATCCTGATAACTTGGCACCGGATTGGCGGCCTTTTGGGTCGGGAACTGGCATTGGTCGCGGTTACAACCAAGACGAGGATGAACTCCGTGACGAGTTTAGACGCCGTTCACTGGAGCAACTTCAGGAACGACGGAAAAAAATGGAGAAAGGGAACTGAGTCGGGCCTTTCCTCAGCTGAGGAAATAAATCGACGTGATGACGATGGCAAACAGGAAGAGGGCAAAAACCACAGGCCCTCCGATTTCATTTTGCTCGGCTTCAGCGTGGTCGTGGTGGTCGTGATCGTGCCCCATTGTGTTGTGTGTTTCTGAGACACAAAAATAAGGAAGCGAGCGCGTCTCGTGGGAATGAGGGTAAAGGGGTACCTTGACCATGCAATCTGAGTCGACTTTGAGTCGCCTCCCGGAAGACGCTCCAAATCAAAACCAACGCCATGCGCCACCTTTTTCTCGTGCTTTCCTTGTTTTCCTTTTTGCCTGGTCAGGCACAGGTGGATTGCCCGGACGGCCAGCACACTTTTTCAGTCGTAATTCAGCCAGACTCTTGGCCTTATGAGATGTCTTGGGTACTCTCGGATGCTGATGGGAATACCCTCCTCGACGTAGACGTGACTGGTGCGGAAGACACGCTCTTCACATTCTGCATTGAGCCAGGAGATTGGGATCCTTGCATGACGTTTGCCATGAACGACTCATACGGGGACGGACTCGTTGGTGATGCCTTCTATCAGGCTTGGTTCGATGGTGAAATGCTGGTCGAGGGCAGCGGTAACTATGGTTTTGGTCAGGTTCATTCCATCGATTGTCCTCCGGGTTGGACGTGCGATGAAGCCATTGAGTTGGGAATGGTGTTGGAGCCCATGACACTCACCTCAGAGGACCAGATTGAATGGTGGACCTTCACGCCTGCTGAGAATGGCATGTATGCGTTGTCCAGCTGTGGTTCAGGTTGTGATACGCGGCTTTGGATCTACGACTACTGTGAGATGAACAACTTTGACGACACCAATGAGGGGTCGATCTATTATGATGACAATCAAGGGGGGTGTGATGATAACGAAGAGAGCGCCCAGCTGCACGTGTTGCTCGAGGCCGGGGTGACCTACTGGGTGCGTTTTGCCAACCTGACCGGGGATTGCGGTGGCTTCGATTGGACCCTAGAATACGGTGGCCCGGCCGAGGGGTGCACCGACGAGGTGGCCTGCAACTACAACCCCGCCGCCGAGGTGGACAATGGCAGTTGCATCTACCCGGGTGACCCTCTGTGCACCGGGCCCGACCTGATGGTCGTCGAGAGCGCCATCGAAAACAGCCTCCAGGCCGAGACCATGATGGTCGACGAGAACAACTGCTATATCGTCGAGGGCTGCCTCAATGGCTACGGTGAGCGCGAGCTCGTTCGCTTCACGACGCACATCAAGAACATTGGGGACATCGATTACTACATCGGCACGACGGCCCAGACGGATTCCACTCAGCAGTTCGAGTGGGGCGATTGCCACAACCATTGGCACTACAAGGGCTATGCTAAGTACGATCTCTTCACCATGGACGGCCAGATGCTGCCCATCGGCTTCAAGAACGGCTTCTGCGTCATGGATCTTGAGTGCAGCGATGGCGGCACATTCACCTATGGCTGCAGCAACATGGGCATCTCGGCCCACTGTGGCGACATCTACGGGGCGGGCCTGTCCTGCCAGTGGATTGACGTGACGGGCATTCCCGACGGGGTATACCACCTCGTGGTGCGGGTCAATTGGGACTACGATCCAGATGCCCTCGGCCGCCACGAGAACAACTACGAGAACAACTGGGGCGTGGTCTGCATCGACATGGATCGCTCTTCCGGCGAACTCGCCGTCACGGTGTGGGATGATTGCCCCCAGATTGTTGACTGCAACGGAGAGGCCTACGGCACGGCCCAGATGGACTGCAACGGGGACTGCGGGGGCACGGCCCTGATGGGCGACCTCGACGGTGATGCCGACCAGGACCTCACCGATGCCGAGACCTACGTGGATGGCATCCTCGGCAACGACCTCGAAGCCGTGGCGTGCAACGACCTCGACCAGGATGGCGAGCTGACGGTCTCCGATGCCGCCCTCATGGCCCAGTGCCAATACTGGGACATCGCCCACGAGCATCCCGACAGCAGCGGATTCCACGACAAGTGCCAGTTCCCGGCGCCGCACATCGTGAACCCGTTCGACAGCGTGTGGTTCCGCCTCGGCGAGGTGAACTGGGCCCAGGGCTTCTTCGATGTGGAGGTGCTCAACCCGCACAACCGCATCCTCGGCTACCAATTCGACATCAGCTGTGGCATCCAACAGGCCGTGAGCCTCGCGGACCCACTGGAGTACATGATCACCCCGGAATTCGCCTTGGGAGGCGGGACGCTGATCGGCCTCAGTTACGAGGACGAGAGCATGTCCAAGCACTACGAGTGGACCTCCCTCGTGCGCATCTATTGGACGGAAACGCCGCAGACGGAGCTCTGCATCGAAGGTGTGACCGAAGTGGTGAATTCCATGTACCAGAATGCGGTGCCCTACCTCGTGGACCCCTGTGCCACGGCCAACGGAGTCGGCGGCATCGTGGCCAGCGCAGCTTTGGAGGTCAGCCCGAACCCCGTGCTGTCCGGTGAGCCACTTTCTCTCTCCTTCGGGGGAGGCTCCTTGACCGGGGCGTCCGTCCACTGGCTCGATCTGACCGGCCGCATCCTGGCCACGGAGCGGTGGAACGGCGGGCGCCAAATGGTGATGCAAACTTCGGACCGTGCACCGGGTGCCTATCTGATTCAGGTTGTCCAGCCCGTTGTTGGGGGTCAGGACATCGTGCACACCCGGCGCGTCACCGTCCGCTGATTGCGGCTTTTCTGCCCCGGCTGCCCGACAGGGTGTTGGCCGTCACTGCGGCGAGAACGACAGCGATGCCGACGAGCGACCATCCCGTGATCCGTTCATCGAACAGGGTCCACGCGAGGATGAGCGCGAGGATGGCCCCGAAATACTTGAAGGGCATGACGCGCGCCGCATCCTCGAGGTGCAGCGCCTTGGTCATCGCCACCTGCGCCACGAGCGACAAAACCCCGATGCCGACGGCCATGCTCCATTGGGTGGCCGTCATCGGATGCCAGACCGTGGCGCTCCAGCCGCCCATGATGGGGGTAGCGATCATGTGGAACCAGGTGACGACGCCCACCGCACTGTCCGTCTCGCGGCATTTGATGGTGGCGAGGTAGGCCACGGCAGCCCCGAGCGCACTGCCCATGCCCATGAACAGATAGAGCCAGGAGACCCGCGGGTCGAAGCCCTTCACCATCAGGATGCCTCCAAATGCCGCGGAGAAATAAAGCCAGCGGTGGGGTTTGATACGTTGCCCATCAAAGGCGATGGCGAGCAACACGGTGAAAATGGGCGAGAGGTACTGGATGACGGTCGCGCTTGCCAGGGGAATGTGCCGGATGGTGTGGAAGAAGAGGGTCAAGGCCACCATCCCGGTGAAGCCCCGAATGAACAGCCACTTGCGGTTGTGTCCCAGGAGCGGTTCCCCCTTTCGCCAGAGCCAGAAGACGCACAGCATCAGACTGACGACACTCCGGAGGAAAACGAGCTGGGGCGTCGGCAGGATGGCGAGGGCCTTGACCAATAGGTTGGCGGAGGTGTACAACACCACCGACTGAAGCATGAAAACGAGTCCGCGCGACATTCGGCGCGAAGGTCGGGGGAATCAGCGCACGGGCCGCAGTCGAAGCGTCAGCTTCCACCCGAGCCATCCCATCGGCAGATACCCTGCGATGTCCAGAACGAGGAAGCCCGTCGGCTGTCCGGGCAACATGAAGGCGTTGGCGATGCCGCCGACCAGGACGAATCCGGCCACAATCATGGGCAACCGCAGGCTTCGATTCGCTGCGAGAAGTCCGGCCACCAGGGCACCGCAGAAGGCGCCGTTCCAGTGGGCGAGCAACGGACCGGCCATGTGAATGGGCTCGAGGGTCTCGAAATAGGACCGCCAGACGGCCTGCATCGCTTCCGGATTCCCAGTCGGTTCATAGGCCGGGGGGGCTGGCGCGTCAAACAAGCGGCCAAGGGGCATCAGCAGGAGGGCGTTGGCGGGCATGCTGGGGAAGGCGCCGGCAACACCGGCCAGGATGTTGCGCAGGGTGGGGCTCATGGAGTAAGGTGTGGAGGCCAAGATAGTCGTGGGCTCAGAAGGGCAGACGGGTGGCGGTCTCCAGAATGTGCTCCTCATAGGCCTCCTGCATCCGCCGTGTGACGGCGCCCTTTTCACCGCCGGCGATGCAACGGCCATCTACTTCTGTGACGTGGGCCAGGGCGCCCATCGTTCCGGTGGTGAACGCTTCTTCCGCGGTATACAACTCGGTCAGTGAGAGGTCGGCTTCCCGGGCATCGAGGCCCACGCGCTCGGCCACATCTAGCACGAACCGCCGGGTCAATCCCGGCAGGCAGGCATGCGCGAAGGGCGTCAGCAGGATTCCCTTTCGGACGACGAAGAGGTTGGTCGCATTCGTTTCTGCGAGGAAGCCCCGGTTGTCCAGCATGACCGCGTCATCCACCCCGGCCACATTGGCGTCAATCTTCGCCAGGATGTTGTTCAGCAGGTTGTTGTGGTGGATGTGGCTGTCGAGGAATTGGGGGCTGTTGCGCCGGATCGCACTCGTGACCAGCCGGATGCCTTCGTCTCCGTAGACCATGCCTTTGTATTCGGGAATGATGATCAGAGTTGGTCCGTGCACATTGAGCCGGGGATCCATCCCACTGGTCGACTTCCGGCCACGGGACAGGGTGATGCGGCAATGGACGCCGTCTCGCATTCCATTGGCTTCTAGGGTTTGGAAAATGGCGTCCCGCAGGGCGTCCCGGGAGGGGATGTCGGTGAAGGCAAGGGCGTGGGCCGAATCGACGAGCCGGTCGAGGTGCAGCTCGAGCTGGATGGCGTGGCCGTCGGTGATCCGGAGGCCCTCCCAGACGGCATCGCCGCCTTGGACCACGCTGTCCAACACGTGGACGCTGGCCGCGTCGCGGTCAACGAGTCCATTGACCCAGCACTGGGTGCCGGCATTGCGGGGGTCGGGCTGATTGAATTTGGCCATCAGATCGCGCGTTTTAGGAGCTGTTCGTAAGCACCAAGACAGTCTTGGTAAAGGTCTGTCAGGTGCTTTGGAACGGCGTGCTTTGAGGGTGGACGGGATTCCCAGCCTGAAGAGGCGTGAACCCCATTGTACCACCATGGTGACCAAGGACCATCCTCTGGTCTTGGGCCGGGCATCCATTCCATGATGGAAGCGTCCCACACCAGTTCC
>CACAUH010000037.1 GCA_902535565.1 uncultured Bacteroidota bacterium
GATCCATGCATCCCAAGAGGGAACTACAGCTGCCGTCGTCAGTATTGGCTTCTGAGTCGTATTCATCGTAGGCCGGGTCCGTGCATCCCTGCACCTCAGTGACATCCCTGCGACAGCGCACAGAGGATCCGAATTGTGGATTGAAGTGATCCCGGCTGATCTGATTGAAGGTGCCGAAAAACATCCGGTTCCAAGCGCCGGTGTCATCCTCGGACGAACTGGCCCAATCGCCGCCGCCGCCATACCAGGACGAACTCCAAAAGTAGGCGACGGCTCCACTCGAGTAGAAGCTGCCATTCCATGAGGGGCGATAGCCGCCCGGAAGGACAGAAAACCCAAAATCATCCGTGCCGTTGCCACTGGTGCCGGTCCATACGTCATTGTTCCAACCTGACGTCGACTTCAAGGCTGTGCCTTCGGCGCCACTGTGGCCGTTTAAACCCAAGTATTCCTCCAATTCCGTCCACTCTCCGTCAGTTGGGACATACCAACCGGTCGGACACAGACCTCGAGCATCATCGACAGCATGCCAATTGTACATACGGCCATAGGTGGCCACATTGCTTGCATCGTTGTCGTAATCACAGCGGGCACCTGTGCTCGAATCCATCCATGCACCATTGTCCGTCACCTCAGGAATGGCGCTGCCGTTTGCGTACACTGTCGTCCGCAAGTTCTCCGCAAACCAGCACTGGTCACCGATATTCACCAGCGAGTAGGTGTAGCCGTCAAACTCAATGCTGATGCATGCATACGTAGCACAGCTGCCGTCATCGGTGTTGGCTGCTGAGTCGTATTCATCGTAGGCCGGATCCGTGCAGCCTTCGACCACCTGAGTGGCACAGCTTCCATCGTCGGTATTGGCATCCTCATTGTACTCGATGTAGGCGGGGTTCATGCAGCCTTGAACCTGAATGTATGTGGTTCCATTGCTGAGGTAAACCTCATAAGTGCCCTCGGACAGCCATATAATGGAGTCGACCTGAAAATTCAGATCGGCATCAGACAGCTCCTGATAGGCATCAAACAGCTCCTGATAGGCATCAGACAGCTCCTGAAGATTGAACAGGTGACAATCCTCTTGACCAAGAAGAGGGGCACATGCAATGAGCATGAATGAGGCAAGGAAATGACGCATTGGTTTTGGTTCAAATGAAGGACCATAACGGCCTCATCCGCAATCTTAACCCTAACACGCCGCAATGCCGTCTTTCCATGAACCCCAATTTGCGAACGTTGAACCAAGCAGCAGCTCCAGTCGGCAGCCACCCCTCAGCTGAGCATCAGAGGCCACAGGGCCAGCCACAAATTCAGACTTCACCTTCATGATGGCCAAAGAGGGTGACCAATTCATCGTGCAATCCCTGCAACGAGGCGATATAGTATTCCACGCTCATCACCCGGATGCCGATGCGGTGTGATCGGTCCTCCAACAAATTGCGCAAGGGGAGATCAAAATCTTTAGTGAAAATATCGGCACGAGAGCGGGATACCTGTGCCGCATCCCGTTTTCTCTCCGCCCATGCCAGCACCTTTTCCGAGTTGTCGCGAAGCAACCCTTCAGCAACCATGACCCGGCGCTTTTTGGTGGTGTACACAGCCTCAATTGATTCGCGCAATGCAGGATCCTCAATGTGGAGTAACAATCCACTGGCTACTAGTGAATTAAAGTAAATTTCATTTTGAGCGAAGGTGTTCCACCATGTCACCATCCACAGATACAGGCCTTCATAATCCTCGGGGGTTGTCCAATAGCGGTACTGGCCATTGTCTAGATAACTGTGTCCGAACGGATTTGCATCATGCTGGGCAATAAGAAAATCGCGATCCAATCGACCTTCCGAAAGGATAGCCTCATTGGCAGCCGCCATGTTCCGCAACTGTTTGAGATGCTCTTCGCAATAATCGAGGTTTGACTCAATTTCTGTGGTCAGGGTGTAGATCAAGCGCTGCGTCTCTTGGGCCTGACGCTTCTCCTCGCCAATGCGCTGAACACTAAATGACACCACGACACCCACAAAAATCACAACGAATTCCAAGGCGTACCGGACGGCATAACGGCGCATCAACAGTTGACTTTTAGACATGGATATAAGTTTGTAAGATCCGTGCGCAATATCCGCCATGTTGCGCACCCATTGCTTCATTCGCGCCAGAATGATGACCGCTCAGAGATGCATTTCAACCTTACCCTCGTAATCCGACATGTGATCCCGGTCGGCTTACAACCTCTGTAGTTCGTATGTGTTCAACCACCCTTGCTTCGCTCAGTCGGAATCCCTGAGACAGCGCACAGAAAATCCACTCCTTGGATCGGTATCGTTCCGATCGATTTCTGAAGAATAGCTCAACAAAACCCGGAACCAAGACGCTTCACCATTGGAAGATGAGCTCCACATGAAGCCACCAGCTCCAGAGTAAACAAACTCGCCATTAAAAAAGAAGCGGTAGCCTCCCGGGAGAGCTGAAAATCCGAAATCGTCAGTGCCGTTACCGCCAATTCCGTCACCAGGCCAACCCAACGTCGATTTTAACGCTATTCCCTCAGCGCCATCAAATCCTTGGGACGTGATGTGGTCTTCCAGTTCCATCCACTCTCCATCGGTCGGGACATGCCAACCAGTCGGACACAGGCCTCGTGTATCGTCCACCGCATACCAATTGTACAGGCGACCGTATTCCGCAAGCGACAGCGATTCATCACACGCGTCGATAATCGAATTGATACCATCACACTCAGTGCTTCCCTCCCCATAAACAGCGGTAGCACCCGCCGTCGTAGACATCCACTCTCCATCCGTCAAGCCCGAAGGAATCACTGTGCCATCGGCATAGGCCGTCGTCCGCAGATTCTCAGCGAACCAGCATTGATCGCCAATGGTCGTGAGAGAATAGTTATACCCATCCATGCTCGCCACATCCGAGTCAGCGCACCCCACCAGAATCGCACAACTGCCATCGTCGGTATTGGCAGTGACATCATACTCGATGAAGTCTGGATTGGTGCAGCCTGTAATCGTCGCACAGCTGCCGTCGTCAATATTGGCCGAGGCGTCGAACTCAGTGTAGGCCGGATCCGTGCAGCCATTGACAATCAGAGTGGTGCAGCTGCCGTCATCCGAATTAGCAGCGGCGTTGTATTCGATGTAGTTGGCGTCTGTGCAACCGTTCACAACTAAAGTGACGCAGCTGCCGTCATCTGTCGTTGCGACAAGATCGTATTCAGTGTAATCCGGATCCGTGCAGCCCGGGACCATGAAATCAGAGAAAACGCAGACACCTTGCAAATCGAGGGTAAACTCAAAGGGGACATCCGTTCCATACCCACAGCCAACTTGAAGTTGCCAGGCTCCAAAACCCGACAAACCGTATCCGGAACAACTGAATTGGTATTCTCCCGGGGCTTCCACATTCCATGAACCAGGAAGACTTTCGATGTGGTCAATGGGCGGAGAAAAAGGACTGTCCGTTCCCTTGATAAGCAGTGACTCCCCTTGTGGTGACACCAACAAAAGAGACAGATCACCTGGCCATGAATCCGCGAAAGACGTCCAGTTCACGGTCAGAACCACCGCAGAAAGCTCTCCAATGGCGTCAAAATCATATTGAACAATGTCCCCAGCTGAAAGGGGTTCGGCAGTGATGGCCTCACTGAACGGTCCTCCACCGCACTCCATGGTATCAATTACACAATTTCCAAGAGAATCCAGCCACAGGGGCAAACAATTCCCGGCACAATCATACCCCATTTCGGCGTAGATACAGGTGCCATCGTCAATGAGAGAGACTGGATTGTAATTGCATGCTTCCTCAATTGTGCATCCTGCTGCATCACACGTCAGGTACTCACATGTGCCATCATCATCCACTGCATTTGCATCGAAATTGCATGCATAGTTGTCAGTGCAACCGACCGTGACCTGAACACAACGTACGGACCTTGCTTCGGAATACGTTGGTATGCCCGTAACACCCTCGCCAGGACCATGAGCGACAACGCTTGCTGCATAAGCTTCATAACCCTCGTTACCTCCCCACCATTTTCCTGCGAAGCCAAGCATCTGATACCCGGACTCTACATCCCTATATCCACCTGGCAATGCCGCGAATCCTGTGGGTTCAGAGAATTCTTCAACTTCACCAGAAGCCAACATCCACGCACCCTCCTGGATTGGGTAGCCTTCTCCGTTCTGAGATTGGGAATTGGCCTGAGACAGCATGCTGTTCCAATCAGAAAAAGTACCAATGCCCCAGCCCGTAGGGCAAAGCCCTCCGTGGTAATCCGAGTAGGCCGCTGCAAGTGTGTAAAGGCGTCCGAACTCGTCCACAACCTCCTGTACATCCGAACAGGGATCATAATCCAACCAATTTGGTGGGTTCCAACATTCACTGTCTCCCTCCCCATAGTAGGTCACCGCCAGAACTGGGTCATTCCAGTCCTCCACGCTGTTCACCGTTGAAATGAAACTGCCATCACGCCATTGTTCCGTCCTCAAATTTTCCGCAAACCAACACTTAGCGCCAATTTGAATTGTTTGGTACGTGTAACCGTGATACTCCACCGGCTGACAGTCGCGTTCTTCATACTCGCAAGCGCCATTGGCAGGGTCATCGAAATTGAGTGCGAGAAGGTCATAGCACGAGTCTCCCGGAACTGAGGATGGCCAAATGAGGCTCGCTTCGCAATCCAATGCAGGCTGATAACTATAGCTTAGAAATTGGGTGACATCGAAACTTTCAGTGTCTCCCAACCCATCTCCATCACTGTCAATCCACCAATTCTGTTGCGCAACACAAGTTCCATCATTTTGGGTCGCATCAGGATCAAAATTGCAGGAGCCTTGTACTGTACAACCGGGAATCGCTACGATATCGCAACTGCCATCTTCAATGGTGGCTTCTGGATCAAATTCTATATACCCATCATCGGTACACCCAAGTCTCAAAGCCTTCCAAGTCGGTGTTTCACCGCTGAGGATCAGGGCATCGCCGGATTCACCTGTGGGAACCAGAAACCATTGTTCACCATTCCAATACAGCATCTCTCCAGGTGCAGTCCCTGGCATCATCGGAATGGTGATGGTATCCGATGTGGCATTCGCCGCGGCCGCTTCTAGGAATGCGACGTAATCGGTCAGGTTTTCCTCATCAATGAGCACCTCTCCAGGGGTGAAAGCCCCTCCAAAGTATGGCAGGAATTCAAGCAGGTCTGGAGTTCCAATTACACTGTCCTGATTGGCGTCAGGATTGTAAGGAAGAATCACGTTTTGAGCCAAAACGGCACGCGAACTGACCAGAAGGGCAAGCAAAATGGTTCGGTTCATGATCAAATCTCTTCAGAATTGCCCCCAACAGAAAATCATGAGGCTGCCGATTTGTGGGCGCGACCCGCGCGAACAACCGAAAATTCAAACAAGTTTTCGGATGACTTCCGACACCACCATGGCCGATTCATTCCGTTCCAGTGCTGTCAATCCAGCCGGAGGACCGTAGGGGGTGGGGTTGAGTTCTACACAATAAATCCGGCCATCCTCCCGATTCCGCAAAATGTCCAATTCTGCAAATTCCGCACACATTTTGACCGAAATCAACAAGATTTGATCGATTTCGGACACAGAAAAGACACTTTTCGGCGATTTAACCAAATCCACCTCCACCGTTTCGTTGGTATGCCGAACGTCCTCCGTCTTGCGCTTGCGGTAAACCAACGGCAACTGCCCGGCTATAACCACCACACGCAAGTCTTCGAACAGTCCCGACTCGGTCCGGTTGTCGATAATGCTCTGGTAAACTTTGTCGCGTTTGACCTGGGTTTTAGCAAGGGGAGCCTGGATCTCTTGGCCATCGTGTACGGCGTTCCCCTCTGATTGCTCAAGCAGTGGACCCTTTTGGGTGGTTGGATCTACAGTGAGGCCATAGCCAAAAACCTCGTGGTGGTATCGATCAAGGGTACTCTTGCTGATATCCGAGCAAAGGCCGTTCTACACGCCGGGTCTGGCCTGCCGCTTTTCTGTCCGGTCCGGGTAGTTGTTGGAAAAGAAGCCCATCGCCTCAGGTCATTTGAGCTTGGCGATTTCGGACTTGCGGCCAATGTTGCGCGTGATGAAGTCCCTTTGCAGTTTTGGGCTTCGGGCAGGGGAGTACTCACGGCCATAGAAAATGATCTGCAAATGGAGCTTGTTCCACTTGTCCTCTGGGAAAAGCCGCTTGGCGTCGCGCTCAGTCTGCTCCACGTTCTTGCCGTTGGTGAAGTTCCAGCGGTACATGAGCCGGTGGATGTGGGTGTCGACCGGAAAGGCCGGAACACCAAAGGCCTGTGACATCACCACAGATGCGGTCTTGTGGCCCACACCTGGAAGCCGTTCCAAAGCGGCCATGTCTTGGGGGACAATGCCATTGTGCTCTTCCATGAGGATTTCGCTCAAACGAACAATCGCCTTTGACTTCTGTGGGCTCAACCCACAGGGGCGAATGATGGCGCGGACTTCATCCACCGGGACTTGCTGCATGTCCTTTGGGTTGTTTGCGCGCTCAAAAAGGGCGGGTGTGATTTGGTTCACCCGTTCGTCCGTGCACTGTGCGCTGAGCAGCACCGCCACGAGCAACGTGTAAGGGTCGCTGTGATCGAGCGGGACAGGCACCACCGGATAGAGACGCTCCAATTCATCCATCACCCATCGCACCCGGGCCGCCTTTGTGGACAAATCAGGAAGTGGGAGGGGAGACTCAATCAATGATTCAGACATGGCCGCAAGGTATTTAAGGGCAAAAAAAATGCCCCTCGAAAGGGGCATTTCTTTCTAGGGAAGGGTGTCTCATTTACTCCCACCCAATGTGTAACCAGCTCTAACTCCGATATAGTTGTTGCTGCCACCATCGTAGGTGATCACGTTGTAACGTACCGAAACATCAAAAGACGCATTCACCGCGTATCCGGCACCCACAGCAAAACTGACATTGCTGTCTGAGGTGGTTGTTTCAGGAATAACAATGTCATCGATGAGGCCAAAGCCTGGAATCACAATCTCTGGCGTCGTGACAGAAATGGCGTGAATACCCGCCTGCGCATGACCATACAATCCATTTGATTTCTCGTCTAAATAATATTTAGCCCCAAGTTGTATTGGAATCATGGCATAGTTACTGAAAAACGCGTCATCAACTCCCATGATTAAGTAACCGACCTGTCCGGTAACACCCAAATTATCTCCGGCTTCCACCTCATATCCCGCGCTTACACCATAACCTACGGAAGCGCCATCCCAATTTGGGAAAGCGAAGTCCGCTCCTGTGGAAAACTGAGCCATTGACGAAAGACTCATTAATGAAGCGGTGACTCCAAGAGCAATTGACTTATACATATCTGATATTTTAACGAATGCAAAACTATGGGCTTTCAAAAACAAAAATTACTCAGGACTCATATTAAATATTGACATCAAAAATTGAATAAGTATTTAAAACAATACTTTACATCATTTTACATACTGATTTATTGTCAATTAAGAAAATGCGCCAGGAGTCAAAACATCCCCAAACAATCCAAACGAACAGGGTCACCGTGAACAAGTGTCACATGAAAGACAAGCACAGAGCGCAGGACGGAGGGACACCACAGGTATCTTCGTAGCACATGAGCCTCCCGCAATCCGTCCACAGCATGGTGGATGAATCTGATCTGGTTGAATTCCAGCGCCACCTTGATGGCGCGCACCACGTCGCCATCACCAGCCACAGGTCCCCTGATGCCGATGCAGTCGGCACTTCACTGGCATTGGCCCGCTTCCTGCGCACCACGGGCAAGGAAGTCACCTGTCTGCTTCCAGATGCACCTGATGAGGCCCTGGACTGGATGCCCGGCGTCAAAGACATCGTCTTGTTTGACCGAGACCCAGGTGCAGCGCAAGACGCATTGCACCGTGCTGACGTTTTGTTTGCCTTGGACTACAATGGAATGGGACGATTGGGGCCGATGCAAGACGCTGCGAAGTCCGCCACTGGTGCATGGCTCATGGTGGACCATCACATGGGGCCAGAAGACTTTCCTGCAGCCCGGGTACACGACGCGCGCTGCAGCTCAACCGCCGAACTCCTCTGGGGCGTCATTGCCGGCTTAGGGGGACTGAACGCAGTAGACGCCACCACAGCATCATTGCTTTATGCAGGCATGATGACCGACACCGGCAGCTTCCGATTCAGCTCCGTGTCCGCCCAAACCCATCGTGTGGTTGCTGCCATGATGGACCAGGGACTGGACCACACCGCCGTCCACGAGGCCATCTTCGGGGAGCAACCCATGGATCGCATGAAGCTCCACGCCTTTGCTGTCGTGGACCGCATGGAGGTCTACCCAGAATTCCAAACCGCATTCGTTCACTTGACCGCAGAGGACATGGAACGGTTTCGATACCGCCCCGGATACACCGAAGGCCTCGTCAACAAAGCCCTCGGTGTCAGCGGGGTCAAAGTGGCCGTGTTTGCCAAGCAATCCACAGACAGGGTCAAGATGAGCTTCCGTTCCGTGGGCCAATTCAGCGTTCGGGACTTTGCAGAAAAACACTTCAATGGCGGAGGACACCACAATGCTGCCGGAGGCGCCTCAGAGGAATCCATCGGCGTGGTCATGGCCAGACTGCGGGGACTTCTGCCTGAAATCGCCGCAGGAATCGCTGCAGCAGAGCAACCCGACGCATGACCAAAGAACGGGTTGCAAATGGCGCCTTCACACTGTGCACCCTGTTGTTTGTCAGCTGCACAGACAGCGCTTCAGATCGATCAATACCGAACGGTCCGAAAAAGACCCGGCCCTCTCAAGAAGACCTGATTGAGTTTCACCGTCAGCGCGCCCTAGAAATGGACAGCCTGATTGATGCCAACACAGCCCAATGGGAATTCGTCGTTCGCTCGGGAACCGGAATTCGACTCGAGCGCCTCGACTCCATCCCGGATGCTCCGCGCGTGTCAGAACTCGAAGAGGGAACTGTCCTCGAATTGCACCACAAGTTCTCGCTGCTCGACGGGCGCGTCATCACGCGATGGGAAGAAGACGGTCCCTTGGCATTTGAACCTGGCAGCACAGAACTTCCATCTGGATTTCATGAGCTTATCGGCCAGGCGCGCATCGGAGACAGCCTTCGCGCACTCATTCCGCCCATTCGTGCGTGGGGCATGTCTGGACTGCCACCAGACATCCCCCAAGAGGCCATTATCCTTGTGGAAATGCGACTCGACCTCTACCGCCGCGCTTCATGATTCGACTGCAGCATGTGCTGATTCTCTGTCTGTGTTTCGCGGGTTGCGCCCGCAACAACCCACCGCCATGGCACCTCATGGTACTCGGCGAGGGAAGCGTTGCCGAGTCAATCGAACACGAATGGGTCATGGCTGAAACCCAAGGAAAACGCCATTGGCTTCAAACCAAAGGACCCCATGATCGCACCAAGCTTTCCAGAGACCTAAAGTCAATGCCAGACATCGCTTGTGGAGACGTGATGCGGATTTTACCACTTGATTTCCCGCTCTCCATCCAACATGCCCTTGGATGGGGTGACCTCAAAGACAGCATCGTTGTCACTTGGCACTGCCTTGACCAAGGCGCACTTGCTGCCCTGCACCATCAGTCAATCGACAATCATCCAAACAAGGCAGCCGCCTTTGAGAAAGAATGGATTGAGCTCCTCCAACTCCATCACCCCAACAGCGAAAGGCACGAAGGGGAGCGACTCAAACTAGGTGACGAAATCACCCTCGCAGTGACCACGGCGCGCGCCGACGCTATCCCTATGGAACCCGAAACCGTGAAACTAACCTTTCACTTAGGCGATTCAGACCAAGTGGTCGACGCCTTGCAACCAGGACTGAACATTGTGCGGACCCACAGTACCTGGTCCGTTTGGGCGACATCGGCATCCGCATTTGGACAAGAGGCACACCCCGAATTGGGGTTGCCCTCGCACATGCCCTTGTGGTTTTCCGCGACAGTAGAGTAGGGGTCAGGCTGGAAAGTCAGACCGAAGCTGCGCTTCGGTCGCCGCTCGAACCTGCTCTCGAACCATCGCAAAGCCACCTTCACCGCCATAATAGGGATCGGGCACCTCGGCTCCAGACGGGTCAAACAAGGCCACTTTTTCGCGCTCTTCATCAGAGCGCGCCAAAGCCAAGACATCGGTCAAGTTGGAACGGTCCATCACAAGGATGCGGTCGAACTTTTGGAAATCAGCACGGACGAACTTTCGAGACCGTTGGCCCGAAATGTCGATGCCCACTTCGCGCATGGTAGCCACACTGCGCTTGTCCGGAGCGGACCCCACGTGATAGCCTGAAGTGCCCGCACTGCTGACCTTGACCCGGAGCCCCCTGACCATGGCCACACTGCGAATCCAACCCTCCCCAATTGGAGAGCGGCAGATGTTGCCGAGGCAGACGACGAGATAACGGGTCACGGCAGAAGGGAGGTCAGCTGACGTTCAGCTTCTTCTCCAGATCCTCAAGGTACTTGCGGAAGTGCTTGTCCGTCTCGCTCAGATTGTTGACCGTCCGGCAGGCGTGGAGCACAGTGGCGTGGTCCTTTCCACCGCAGTGGAGACCGATGTTGGCCAGCGAGCTCTTGGTCATCTTCTTGGCGAAGTACATCGCAATCTGACGGGCCTGAACGATTTCGCGCTTCCGGGTCTTGGACTTCAGGAGCTCAATCGGCAGGTCGAAGTAATCGCACACCACCTTCTGGATGTAGTCAATGCTGACCTCGCGGGCGGTGTTCTTGACAAACTTGTCGATCATCTGCTTCGCCAGCTCCAGCGTCACCGCTTTCCGGTTCAGGCTGCTCTGAGCGATGAGACTAATGAGGGCACCCTCCAGCTCACGGATGTTCGTGTTGATCGAATAGGCCAAGTACTCCATGACCTCGCGAGGGAGCTCGATGCCGTCGGCGTACATCTTCTTCTCGAGAATCGCCATCCGGGTCTCGAGGCTCGGCACCTGCACATCGGCACTGAGGCCCCACTTGAATCGGGAGAGGAGACGCTGCTCCATACCCTGCATCTCCACCGGCGGCTTGTCGCTGGTCAGGACAATCTGCTTGCCCGTCTGATGGAGGTGATTAAAGATGTGAAAGAACACGTCCTGCGTCTTCTCCTTACCACTGAAGAACTGAACATCGTCCACGATGAGGACGTCCATCAGCTGATAGAAGTGGGAGAAGTCGTTGACGCTGTTGTTCCGCACCGCGTCGATAAACTGGTGCGTGAACTTTTCCGAGTTGACGTAGAGGACCGTCTTCTCCGGGAAGCGGTTCTTGATTTCAATTCCGATCGCGTGAGCCAAGTGAGTCTTGCCCAGTCCCACAGGGCTGTAAATGAGGAGCGGATTGAACGCGGTGCCACCAGGTTTCTGTGCCACGGCAAAACCAGCACTGCGCGCAAGGCGGTTGCTCTCTCCTTCGATGAAGTTCTCGAAGCTGTACTTGGGATTGAGGTTCGAATCGATGTTCAGCTTTTTCAGACCGGGAATCACAAACGGATTCTTAATCGGCGCCTCAGCACCGTCCATGGGCATTTGAACAGAGCGGTTCCGAACTGCGGCACTGTGCGAGGTCGGAAGCTTTACCGTGTATGGAGACGCGCCTGCTGCAGACTGCTCCATGATGATTGAATACTCAAGACGGGCCTCTTTGCCCAACTCCTTTCCAATGGACTTGCGCAGCAAGTCCACATAATGCTCCTCTAGCCACTCATAGAAGAATTGAGACGGGACCTGAATGGTCAACACCGCCTCCTCAAGCTTGACCGCTTTGATCGGAACGAACCACGTCTTAAAAGCCTGTGCGCTGACATTGTCTTCGATAAAGGAGAGGCAATTTGCCCAGACACTTTCGTGATTCAGGTTCATTCTGGTGAGATTTGTGATGTTCGCAGTCCACCGAATTTTCACCCGGTGTCTCCCACGAAGGGAGGGAGCAAATATTCCCGCTACTCTTGATAAAAAAAAGTCATTTGCCCCTTGACTTTTTGAAAAGTCCATTTCCAAGCTTCAATTCACCGCGGACCGAAAACCAACCGGCCTCAATTCCGAATAACTCGACGACATAAATTGATAGTTAATCTTGAATTCAACCTCACCAGAACTCCGGTTTCGAAATGCAGAAAACCGAAAAAGAAATTCGAATTGAGGCCAAAAACACCCCGTGAGAACCTCACGGACTAGATTCCCAAACCCGCAAAAGAGAATTCCATGCCCGTTCGGCCACTTCTGGCCAAGCGTAGCGGGCCGCGTCCTTCTTCCATTCTCCTCTTCGACCTTCGGACAAAGCCTTAATCAAGGCACCACACAACCCTGACCGATCATGCAACCGAGCGGAACCAAAGTGCTCTGGATAAACCAAGGCATTTGGTGCCACAATGTCGAGGCCTGCGGCCGCACTTTCGAGAACACTGATACCGAAAAAATCGTGCTGGGCTGTAACCAAGGCAATGTCACCAGCACACAACCGCGTCACATATTCCGAGCGCGTCTCCACCCGCCCCCAATGCACAATATCGTCTGCAAAAACAGACTTCATCCGTTCAAATGAATCGGGAACCACCTCAAACGGCTCTCCCATTACAGCGACCCGAAACCGCGCACCAAGGCGCTTTGCCTCCTCCAACACTTCCAAAAACGCACTTGGCCCTTTGTCGTATTCCCAACGGTGGTTCCAAACCACCACGGGCGCCCCCGAACCATAAACAGCGGGTACTTCC
>CACAUH010000038.1 GCA_902535565.1 uncultured Bacteroidota bacterium
TGCTGAAGTTCCCAAAGGAGCCGCGGCTGCGGTTCGCGGATTGGTTTGCCAGCAACATCATGGCCACGAGGGCACCGAGGTTGTTGTTGCGTGCATATCGCCTGACAACGAAACCGAAGATGATGACCGGCAGGAAAAACAGGAAGCCGAAGAAGAGGAGGGCGACGATCATGCCCATGGCGCCGAGGGGGGCGCCAGGCTCGTAGCCCTGGACCTCTCCGCTGGCCAACGGGCCGAGTACGGCCAAGGCATTGCGGATGCCCCAGGCATAAGCGTCTGGCCCGCCGACCTTGAATTCGGGAATCATCTCGATGTCGATGATGCGGTTGGCCGTGACGTCCGGGATGGCGCCCTCGAGGCCGTATCCGACCGCGATGAACACCTGACCCTTGCGGTCGGCGGTCTTGGGTGAGAGCGCCAAGACGATGCCGTTGTCGAACTGGGCATCGCCGACACCCCATTTCTCGCCGACGCCCACTGCAAACTCAAACGGTTCCTCGCCACAGAAGTCTGGGTGCGTCACCACGACGATGCTGTTGGGCGTCGTGTCGTTGAGTGTGCGAATGGTTCGGTTGAACTCGGCCTCTTCCTCCGGGGAGAGGATTTCAGCGTAGTCGTAGATGAAGGTGCCTGGCGTGCCTTTGTCGGGCAGGCACTCCAGAGAGGCTTGTCCAAACAGGCCTGCTGCGGACAGCACCAGAAACAGAAGGGTGGAGGTGAGGCGCGTCATGATCCGAAGCTGATGTCGTCCGAGAGTTCGTTTACATCGTCGTCCGCCACCGGGAAGTGGGCTGAGAGCTGCTCACCCGCGAGGCGGATGCCGGCGGCGAGGCCTTCGCCCGCTTTGCCTTCTGCAAGGCCGGCGATGACCGTGTTCTTGACCGCGTCCCAGAATCCCTCCGGGACCACGGCGTTGATGCCGCCGTCGCCGAGGATGGCGAACTGCCGGTCCTCGGTGGCCAGATAAAACAGCACCCCGTTGCGGAGCTCTGTCTTGTGCATGGCGAGGGTCTCAAAGACGGATGCAGCGCGGTCGAGCACCTCGCCCTTGCAGCGGGATTCGACGTGGAGCCGGATTTCACCGCTCGTCTGGGACTCGGCGTCCGAAATGGCGACGAGGATGTCCGCCTTGTCTTTGTCGCCCAGAAAGTCCTTTGCGGCCATCAGGAACCAAAGCTCACTGTGGGTGCTGCATCGGATCCCTCCACCGACTCGAAGTACTCGCGCTGCTCAAAGCCAAACATGCCCGCCCAAAGTGCACCGGGGAAGCGGCGCACCTTGCCGTTGTAGCCTTTGACCGTGTCGTTGAACTTCTTTCGGGCCACCGAGATGCGGTTTTCCGTGCCTTCGAGCTGGGCTTGGAGGTCGGAGAAGTTCTGGTTGGACTTGAGCTCCGGATAGCGCTCGCTGTAGCCCAGCATGCCATTCATGGCGCTTCCGAGTACCATGTTGGATCGCTGGAAATCGGCGATGCTGCCCGTTCCGTCGCCCACTGCCTTCATGGCGTTGAAGGCCGAGGCACGGGCTTCGGTGACGGCGGTGAGGGTCTCCCGTTCGAAGTCGGCAGCGCCCTGTACGGTGGCCACCAAGTTGGGAATCAAGTCGAATCGGCGCTGGTATTGCGTTTCGACATTGGACCATTCTGCGTCCACGCCCTCCTCAAGGGAGACGAGTCCGTTATAGCTGCCCATGGCGCTAAAGCCGACAATGGCAATGAGGGCGAGAACGCCCAAGAGTGCATATTTCATGTTGTCAGTTTAATCGTTGAGGTCCGCATAACCTGACGCAATGAATTGCGTGAGCTCTTCGCCCTGCAGCAGGCCTTGGGACAAGCGGGCCAACGCGATCGCGCGTTGGACCTTGGATTTGCGGTCTTCTGCTTCCCCTTCGGTCCACGAGGTGACCAAGGGGTGGTTGGCGTTGAAGACCACATCGTAGCTGTCGGGCATGTTGCCAAACATGGCCATGCCACCGCCACCGCCCACGCGCTGCTGCTCCTTCATACGGCGCATGAATTCGCTCTGCGTGATGGTGACCGGGGGAGCCGTTGGGGACATGGGAGCAAAGGCCACCTTGTAGACCATCTTGTCCGGCACGATGCCCTCGATCTCTTCTTTGAGTGCGGTCTGCTGCTCTTCGGTGAGCGCGCTTTCCGGTGCATCGTCCTTGGGGATGAGCCGATTGATGATGTCGGCATCGACCCGGCGGAATTGAACCTTGGTGTCCCCGCCGGCCATCTCCAACTTCTGGATCAGGTGCGAGGTCAATGGGCTTTCGAGGTGGAGCACGGTGTAGCCGGAATCGCGGGCTGCAGAGACGTAGCTGTGCTGCGCCTCGGGGTCTGGCGTGTAGAGCAACACCACGTTGCCGTCCTTGTCCGTGTGGGTCTCCTTGACCGCCTCCAAGAGCTCCTCCATGGTGCGGTGTTCGCCCTCGGTGTCCTTGTACAGAGAAAACTTGCCCGCGCGCTCAAAGAACTTCTCGTCCATGAGCATGCCGTATTCCGTGAAGACCTGGATGTCCTGCCACTTGGAGGCAAAGTCCTCCCGGTCGTCCTTGAACATCTTGGCGAGCTTGTCGCTGACCTTCTTGGAGATGTGCGAGGTGATCTTCTTCACGTTGGCGTCCTCCTGCAGGTAGGAGCGGGAGACGTTGAGCGGGATGTCCGGCGAGTCGATAACCCCGTGAAGCAGCGTCAGGAAGTCCGGAACGATGTTTTCCACGTTGTCCGTGATGAACACCTGGTTGGAGTACAGGTGGATCTTGTTGCGCTGGAGGTCCATCTCCTTCTTCAGCTTCGGGAAGTAGAGCACCCCCGTGAGGTTGAAGGGGAAGTCCACATTGAGGTGGATCTGGAAAAGCGGCTCCTCGAAGTTCATCGGATACAGCGTCCGATAGAACTCCAGGTAGTCTTCGTCTTTGAGATCAGCAGGCGCTTTGAGCCAGATGGGTTCGGTCTCATTGACCACGCGGGGCACCTCCACGCCCACGCGCTTCACGTTGCCCTCTTCGTCCTTAGCACCTTCGGGGTCGTCCACATACTCCGTCTTGGTACCGCAGACCACGGGGACGGGCATGAACTTGCAGTACTTGTCCAGGATGCCTTGGATGCGGTTGTCCTCGAGGAACTCAGCGCCTTCCTCGCCGATGTGCAGGACAATGTCCGTGCCGTGAAGCTGGTCTTCGGCGCGGCCAAGTGCCTTGAAATCGTCCTCGGAGATGCCGCCCATCTCGAAGTTGGGTGAGCCGTCACAGGTCCACTTGACCGGTGCAGCCCCTTCGCGCTGGCTCCACGAGAGGATGTCCACCCGCTCGGCCACCATGAAGGCGCTGTAGAAACCGAGGCCGAAGTGGCCGATGATGGCCTCCTTGGCGTCGCTCTGGTCCTTGTACTTCTCTTGGAATTGCTCCACGAATTCCGTGGCGCCGGAGAAGGCAATCTGGTTGATGTACTTGTCAACCTCCTCTTCGGTCATGCCGATACCGGCGTCGCGAATGGTCAGCGTCTTGGCTTCGCCGTCCAGAATCACGTGGACTTCGGCGCCGTCAGTGTTGCCTTCGATTTCGCCGACGCGAATTAGCGCCTTGCGCTTCTGCGTGGCGTCCACGGCGTTGGATACGAGCTCGCGGAGGAAGATCTCGTGGTCGCTGTACAGGAACTTCTTGATGATCGGGAAGATGTTCTCGGTCTGTACGTTGATCTGTCCTTGTTGCATGGTGGTGGGATTTCCTGTTTTGTGGTGGGCAGAGAGCAAACCCCGTGCCGAGGGGGTCCGAAACAAAAAACCCGACGACCTGACAGGAGGCCACCGGGTTTTACGTGTCAGGCTGTCAGCCCATCAGTGCTTCACGAGGCGGCGTACCGCTCCGTTGTCGAGGCGAACCGTATAGGTTCCGGACTCCATGCCGCTCAGATTGACAAGGCCACTACCTAGACCGCTTCCGCTGCCCACCAAGCGGCCGGTGGCGTCGTGCACCGTCCAGCTGTGCTGGCCTTCAAAGCGGAGTTGGCTTTCGCTCCAGGTGGGGTTGGGCCAAGCACAGAAGCCCAAGGCTCCAGCTTCTGCCACGCCCACCGTTTCCACGGGGCCAAACCGATACACCGTGCCATCAGCGGGGTGGGAGGAAAGGAAGGGGCCTCCACCATAGCCCCAGTCATCGACGTTGGTCAGGGTTTGTAGGGTGGGGGCCGCTGCGTCGCCATCGAGCGCGTAGACGTCGCCATCGTAGCTGAAGGGATCGAAACCGGTGAGGATGCCTGCAATCGCGGGCTCTTCTTGAACTGTGAGGATCTCGGACGCTCCGTAGTGGTACTCGATGATGTTCAAAGCCTCATACAGGCGCAACTGGAGGTTGACGCTGCTCAGTTCCTTCAGGGAGTCTTCCACGATTTCTTGGTACAGGCCCGCATTGGCCCACTCGATGGCGAACACACGGTTTCCCTCGACCCCCGTGGTTTGCCAACGGATGATGGAGGGGTCTGCACCCGCAATGCCGCGGTCGGTCAAATCCAGATTGGTGGGGATGAAGCCGTGCAGGAGGGGGAGCCCACTCTTGTCATCGAGGGTGGTGCCCATCATCAGTGCGCCCACACCAAATTGGTCAAGGGAACTGATGACGGCGCCATTCAAACTGAAGTCGAACCCCAGTGGCACAGAGAACTCAGGATCATCCCACCCCTCGGGATAGTCATACTGGCTGGCGTCTAAAGCCGTGGCCTCGAGCAAGGGTGCGTATGGTTGATCCAGCACCGTGATCTCAAATGGAAGCTGGCCCATCGCCGAGAATGGCAGCAGAAGGGCGAGGAGGCAGACGTGTTTCATGAGGGCAAAGTTCAGTCAGTGAGACCACTAAACCTGCATGGAAGTTGCGCCAGCAAAACTGAAGTTGCTAAACCCCCAAGTCAATATCCAATCCCTGCGCGCCTTGTCGGCACACTGGTGATCAGAAGTTCGGCTTCAGGACATAGTTCTCGTAGAAGTCGTTGATGATGGCCACCGCTTCATCTGCCGTGTCCACCACGTGGATGAGGTCGAGGTCTTTTGCACTGATCGTGGCGTTCTGCTCCAGCAGGGTGGCCTTGATCCATTCCATCAAGCCCTCCCAGAATTTCTTGCGGACCAGCACGATGGGAAACCGCTTGGACTTCGCGGTTTGGATGAGGGTGATGGCTTCAAACAGCTCGTCGAGGGTTCCGAATCCGCCCGGCAAGACGATGTAGCCTTGGGAGTACTTCATGAACATCACCTTCCGGACGAAGAAGTAGTCGAACTCAAGGCTCGTTTCCGGGTTGATGTATGGATTGTGGTGTTGCTCGTGGGGCAGGTTCATGTTCAATCCCACCGAAACGCCCTCTGCCTCGTGGGCTCCCTTGTTTCCGGCCTCCATGATTCCAGGGCCACCTCCGGTGATGACACCATATCCGCTGCGGACCAGCTTTTGTCCGATTTCGGTTGCCAATTTGTAGTCCGGGTCTTCAGGCGCCTTTCGCGCCGAGCCGAAGATGCTGATGCAGGGTCCCACCCGCTGCAGGCCCGCGAAGCCCTCCACGAATTCGGACATGATCTTAAAGATGGACCAGCTGTCGTGGGCTTTGATGTCATTCCAGCTCCTCGGGTCGTTGTGGGATTTCATTACCATAGTATAAAATATAACGAATTCCGAGGAGTTTAGGTCTTTACCTTTCGCTCGAGGACCTCGCGGATAAAACCGGATGTGCACCCGACGCCTGCCTCTGCAATCTCTTCAGGGGTGCCTTGGGAGACAATGGTGCCGCCACCGTGTCCGCCTTCCGGTCCGATGTCAATGATGTGGTCGGCATTGCAGGCGACATCGAGTTGGTGCTCAATGACCAGCACTGTGTTGCCCTGTTCCACTAGGCGATGGAGCACATTGAGCAGCATCGCCACATCTTGGAAGTGCAAACCTGTCGTGGGCTCATCGAGGATGTAAAGTGTATTGCCGGTGTCCTTTCTCGCGAGCTCTGTGGACAGCTTCACCCGCTGCGCCTCACCGCCTGACAGCGTGGTGGAGGGCTGGCCGAGGGTCAGGTAGCCGAGCCCGACATCCCGCAGTGTGCTGCACACCCGCTTGATTTTGGGGTGGGCTTCGAAGAAAACCAGTGCCTCTTCGATGGTCATGTCGAGCACGTCGGAAATGGATTTTCCCCGGTAGCGGACCTCCACCGTTTCTCGGTTGTATCGTTTGCCACCGCAGTCCTCGCACTGGACGTGGACATCGGGGAGGAAGTTCATTTCAATGGTGCGCAGGCCAGCGCCCTTGCACGTTTCACAGCGGCCGCCCACGACGTTGAAAGAGAACCTTCCGGGCTTGTAGCCGCGAATCTTGGCTTCGGGCAGTTGGGTGAACAGGTTCCGGATCTCGCTGAACACGCCGGTGTAGGTCGCCGGATTGGATCTGGGTGTTCTGCCAATGGGGCTTTGGTCGATGGCAATCACCTTGTCGAGGTGTTGGAGACCATTGATTTTTTTGAACGGGAGCGGACGCTTGGTCTCTTCGTAGAAATGGTTGTGAAGTGCCGGGTGGAGGGTCTGGTTGATCAAGCTGCTCTTTCCGCTTCCGCTCACGCCGGTGACGCAGATGAAGGTGCCCAGCGGCAACCTCAAGTCGACCGACTTCAGGTTGTGGCCCGTGGCCCCCAGCAGGGCCAGCTTTTTTCGGTTGCCCTTGCGCCTCTTTTTTGGAATGTCAATGCACCGGCGTCCATCGAGAAATTCTGCGGTCACGCTTCCCTGCGCGAGGTGGGATTCCGGAGCCCCCTCGGCGACGATATAACCTCCGTGTTTTCCTGCACCGGGCCCGATGTCGATGAGGTGGTCGGCTTGGCGCATCATGTCCTCGTCATGCTCGACCACGATGACCGTGTTGCCAACATCGCGGAGGGTCTTTAGGCTGTCGATGAGCCGCTGGTTGTCGCGCTGGTGCAATCCGATGCTCGGTTCGTCCAGGATATACAACACGCCCGTCAACTTGGACCCAATTTGTGTTGCAAGCCTAATTCTTTGCGCTTCTCCGCCGCTGAGGGACCGTGCGGGCCGGTCTAGGGTCAGGTAGTCCAATCCCATGTCCAACAAGAAGCCCAAGCGCGCATGGATTTCCTGTAGGGGTTCTTTGGCGATGGCAGCTTCACGTTCTCCAAGGGTGTCCATGGCGCCTGCGGCCCAATCCTTGAGGCTCCGGAGATCCATGGAGACGACCTCTGGTAGGGTGGCACCGGCCACCTTGAATTGGTGGGCTGTGGGCTTCAAGCGAGAGCCTCCGCATGAGGGGCAAGGGCGCTTGTGAAGGAACTTCTGCGCCCACCGTTTCAGTGGGGCGCCAGAACCGTCTTTGGCGGCCCGTTCGATGGTGGCAATGATGCCGTCGAACCGCACCCTTCGTTCTTTGGTTCCCGCTTTGCCGGGCAGAACCACCGGTTTGTCAGCCCCGTATAGAATCATGGACAGTGTGGCCTCATCCACGTCGTCCATAGGCGTACGTGCAGAGTGACCGCCGGCTTCGAGCATGGTTTCTACCAGCTGTCGGGTCCATCCGGCCTTCAGGGCGCCGAGCGGGGCAAGCCCACCTTGGCGCAGGTTCTTGGTGCCGTCGGGGATGATGAGCTCCCGGGATGCCTCCGCGACTTGGCCCAATCCATTGCACGTGCTGCACGCCCCGTAAGGCGAGTTGAACGAAAAGAGGTTGGGCTCGGGCTCGGGGTAGCCAATGCCCGTGGTCGGACACATGAGCGCCCTCGAAAAATGACGGGGAACAGCATCGTCAACCGGCAGAACCATCATGCTCCCTTTGCCCATGGCAAGCGCTGTGCGCAGCGAACGCATCACGCGGGCCGCGTCTTCACTTGCTGGTTTTCCGTCTTCATCTAATGCGGGTTGCTCGGGTACCACGATTCGGTCCACCACCACTTCGATGTCATGCACCTTGTATCGGTCCACGCGGAATCCGGGTTCGAGTTCGACCACTTCTCCATCGACCCTGGCCCGCAGATAGCCCTGCTTCTGGATGGTCTCGAACAGCTCGCGATAGTGACCCTTTCGACCGCGAACCAGCGGGGCCAGAAGCAGGAGTCGCTCTCCGCCATAGTCTTCAATGATCCTCGACAGAATTCCTTCGTCCGTGAACCGAACCATGGGTTCTCCCGTGGCGCTGGAGTAAGCTGTGGCTGCACGTGCATAAAGCACCCGGAGGAAGTCGAGCAGCTCGGTGACCGTGCCGACCGTGGACCGCGGATTGCGGCTGATGGTTTTCTGCTCGATGGCAATCACGGGACTCAGGCCTGTGATGCGCTCCACTTTTGGGCGCTCCAATCCGCCCATGAATTGACGCGCATAGGCACTGAAGGTTTCCAGATACCGCCTTTGCCCCTCAGCGTGGAGGGTGTTGAAGGCCAAGCTTGATTTTCCCGATCCACTGACCCCCGTTACAACCACCAGTTGGTTGCGGGGAATGTCCACGTCGATGCGCTGCAGATTGTTCTCAGCCGCCCGCTCTACCCGAATGGTACGGTCATCCTGAAGGGATTGATAGGCGTCCTGTTCCATGAACATATTCAACAGGCGAGGTCCCCTTGTGGTTTACTCCGCGGTGGCAGAGGTGGGCAGAGCCGTTCTGGGCGCTGGAATTCGGAAGCCCAATGCGGCGACCACAAGGGTCATCAAAGGGGAGACGTAATTGAACACGCAGTAAGGGGCAAAGGCGAGGACCCCAACCCCGAGCACCCCACTCTGGGCGACCCCGCAGGTGTTCCACGGAATGAGCACACTGGTGACCGTTCCCGCATCTTCGAGGGTGCGGCTGAGTAGCTGGGGCGCCATGCCTCGCTCTTCATAGGCCTCACGGAACATGCGGCCGGGCACCACGATGGCGATGTATTGGTCGGCGGCAATCACGTTGAAGACCACGCTTGAGAACGCCGTGCCAAAGACCAGAGAGAAGGTGCCCCGCACCGCGGAAAGGATGGCGGCGGTGATGCGCTCCAGAAACCCTGCAGCCCCCATGGCTGCACCAAAGGTCAGTGCGCAAATGATCAGCCAAACCGTGTTGAGCATGCCGGCCATGCCACCTGAGGTGAGGAGGTCGTTGACCACCGGGTTTCCAGTTTCGATGGCGGTGCTCAAGGCAGCGGCGGACATCAGCGTGGAGAAGGCCGCGCCCAAGTATGTCTCTCCGAGCCCGATGGCGGGTCCGATGGCATCTGAGCCCAGCGTTCGGATGAGGTCCGGTTGAGCCAACATCGCCGCCAGTGCTCCCCCGAAAACACCGAGAAAGAGGGCGGGGACCGGGGACACTTTACGCGCAATCAGGACAATGACCCCGATGGGAACCAAAAAGAGGCTCCAGTGAAGGTTGAAGTGGTTGGACAGAACAGACTGCAGTTCAGCAGCACCACCCATGTCTGCGGGGCCTTCTGCCCCGAGGCCGGCCAGCGTAAAAACCACGAGGGCGACCAAAATGCTCGGCACGGTGGTCCACAGCATAAAGCGGATGTGCACAAACAAGTCTGTTCCCGCCACGGTAGGGGCGAGGTTGGTTGTGTCGGAAAGCGGGGAAAGCTTATCCCCAAAATAGGCTCCGGATATGATGGCACCAGCCGTCCACCCCTCACTGAGTCCCAAGGCTTGGCCAATTCCAATCAGGGCCACGCCGACCGTGCCCACGGTGCCCCAACTCGATCCCGTGGCCAAGCTTACCGCGGCGCATAGGATGCAAGCTGCCGGCAGGAAAATGTCTTTGCTCAGGACGTCAAGTCCCACATCGATCAGGGTGGGAATGATGCCCGAGACGAGCCACGTGCCAGCCAAAGCACCAATCATCAAAAGAATGAGGATGGCGCCAATGGCGTCTCCCAATGTCTCTTTGATACGCGCTTCGAAATGGCCCCACTGAAGGCCCCGCATCATGCCCAAGGCCACCGTGGCACCCGAGGCAATCAGAAGGGCGACTTGGTTGCTTCCGTAACTGCTGTCCTCTCCAAAGGCAATCACGTCTGCGGCGAGCAAGAGCACCAGAAGCAAGATGGGCAGGACAGCCATGCCCAGAGAAGTGCGGGGGAGGGTGGAAGGGGTCATCAGTTCAGCGTTTGGGGGTTCCGCGCCGCACATTGATGGCCAGTGTAGCGGGTGAGATGTTGCGGACCCGAGCACTGTTGCCGAGTCGCTGGGCAATTTCAGATCCCAGTTGTTCGGAGGGCACCTCGGTCCTGGGGGTGCGAAGCCCTTCTACCCGGAGGCGGACAGGCTCTCGATTGGGTCGCCAACGGCCCATCAGGTGATCCCACGGCGAGAGCACCACCTCCGCTTTGGCTGTGGAGTCGATCAGGTCCGCCTGAAGGCCCGTGCTGGCTTCGACACCGACCAGTTCTACGGAAAAGGAGTAGGTCACCGTTCGCTCACCTTCCATGGTTCTCAGCAACCACAGAAAGGCAGACAGACCAACACAAATGAAAAAGGTTCGACCATTCAAGGCCAGCCAGCGTTTGCGCGACTTGTCGATGATGCCCATTTCAGGACCGTTCCTGAATGGATTCTGCATTGGTACCTCCATCGGCGGAAATGCCGGAAAGCTCTACCCGGATTTTGCCATCGAGGACCTTGAGTTCGGCATACTGCTTGTCTTGGTTGACAGTGAGCACTTGCCCGTGGATTCCCCCCACGGTCACCACGTTGTCGCCTTTGGCGATGGTTTCTCGGTACTTCCGGGCCTCCTTTTGCTTCTTGATTTGCGGACGCATAATGAAGAAATAGAAAACCAGCATGGTGCCGATGATGAACACCAGGGTGCTTCCGCCGCTGGCGGGCGCAGCTTGTGCAAGTATGTGGAGCATGGGGATCATGATTCAGGTTGAGGGATTCGGTCCGGACCGAGCACTTGGGCAGTGAACGTCAATTCTACGGAGGCGGGAATGGCATTGGTTACCACTGTGGCCGATTCGGATAAGGATCTGGTAGATTCTCCCGCTTTAAAACGCAGGACGATGCTTGTGGATTGACCGGGTGGAAGGGGAGAGGGATCCCAAGGCTCGGCAACCGTGCACCCGCAACTGGGCAGAACCTGCGTGATGATGAGGGGTGACCGACCGGAGTTGGTGAGGTTGTAAGTCAGGTTTCGGGTTTCTCCCGCCGCGACCAGGCCGAGGTCCAATTTGGTATCCGCCCACGCCATCCTGGGGGCTTTATCTGCGCCGCCAGCACCGGGCAGGTGAATGAAGCTCGAATCCACTGCTTCTCCTGTCCCATTGGTACATCCCATGAGCGAAGCCAGGGACAACAGGACGAAGGTCCAATGTGCAACGCAGGGAATCCGCATCATTCGATGAGTCCCCTTCCGGTCTTGACAATGCGCCCGTCTTCACGCATGGATCCAAAAAGCTTATCGAGGACCCCGTTGACGAATGCCCCGGACTTCTCGGTGCTGTAGAATTTCGCAAGGTCGATGTACTCGTTGATTGTCACCTTGAGGGGCACGGATTCAAAACTTCTGGCTTCGGCCAGGGCCATGCGCAACAGAAGCAGGTCGATGGTGGCAATCCGCTCGATGTCCCAGTTGGCTGCAGCCTCTTCAATGGCCTTGTCGTGCTCAGTGGAGAGTGCCAGGGTCCGGCTGAACAGTTGTTCCAAGAATTCCTTGTCGTCGCCTTCCTCTTTCCACATGTCACAGAGGATCAGATCATCTGAATCCTCGGCAATGGTCTTGACTGTTTTTAAGACGATTGAGCTGGCCAAATCCAAATCGTCGCTCCACAGAATGCTTTGTTCTTCGAGCCACTCCTGCAGGGATTCATCGTTGATGATGTGCTTTCGGAACATCCGGTTGAGGGATTCTCTGTCGTGCTGAAATCCGCGCTCCTCGTTCTCCATGTAGGCCACGTACTCTTCACTGGCCACGAGCGATTTGAACAACCGCTTCACCATGTCTTGGTCATTGGACCATCCGAGGCTCCGGTTGGCGGATTCCTTGGCGAGGACCTTGCTTTTGATGATCACCCGGAGGGGTTTGTTGTTGACGAACTTGGTGTTGGGATGCAAGTCTTCATGGGAAGGCTGCTTTCTCATGCGGCCAGCTTCGATTCTTTCGATGGCCGCGTCTTGCATTTCCGCGATCAACAAGAGCAGCGTCAAATAGAGGTCGTAGGTCTTCTCCACCGCACTCATCAGGAGCTTGCGGGCATCTTCCACGGAACCCTCCTTGTCAGAGTGAAGTGCATACAGGGTCTGCAAGACCTTGATGCGGAGCTGTCGGCGGTTGAACATGATGCAGGCGAATCAATTGCAAGTTGGTGCAAAGCGCCGGAGAATCCCGGATTTTCCTTGTCAGTGCTCTGCCTAA
>CACAUH010000039.1 GCA_902535565.1 uncultured Bacteroidota bacterium
TCTCTAGTGATGGATCTGCACAGAGCCTGCTCTGCAGCGGAGATTGCTCTACAGACCCTCAGGTATGTGTGGACTTGAGCATCAACACTGACTTCTACGGAGGAGAGACGAGTTGGGAGATCATGGATGCCGCTGGAGCGATTGTTGCTTCTGGTGCTCCTGGAGTCAGCAATGCCACAGTCACAGAGACCATTTGTTTGGCTGCTGGTTCATATTCTTTGAATGTGTATGACAGCTGGGGTGATGGTATCTCGGGTGCGGACAACGTCAACCTCACCACTGCTGGTGGAGATGCGTTGGTCGTTGCAGGTGACGTCGTAGACTTTGGTACAAGCTGGGACTTTAGCTTGGATGCCAGCCCGTTCAATTTCCCAGCGGGTTCAGTTGTTGAGCAGTCCTTCACGATTTTCGGAGGAGAGACAGTTTGTGGCAACCTCTTGTGCTGGAACGAAGGTTCGAATACTGCGGTCAGCTCTGAGTCTTGCGACAATGGCGAGACCTTCCAGTTCATTTCCGATGCCAATGCCGACACCTATGCCATTTTGGTTGCTGCAGGCAGCAGCAATCCATTCGGTGGTCCGTTCGGGTTGAGCGTGACTTGTGAGCCAGTGGTTTATGGTTGTCTAAATGAGCAGGCGTGTAACTACAATGCTGAGGCCAACGTGGATGATCCGAATGCACCCTGTGACTTCACGAGCTGTCTTGGTTGTGAAACTGAGTCTTGGTCATATTGCTATGCAAACAATGAGAGCTGGAGCTTCACCCTGAACAACAACAATGGAGGCGGTACCATCGTCATTGACTTGGCAGGAACGACCATTGAGCAGAACTGGGATGAGCTTACCATTTCCGATGCTGCCACAGGAGCAAGCCTCTATAACAGCGATGAGGATGCTGATGATAGCGTGGTGATTGGAACAGATTCAGTGACTGTGAGCTTCACATCTGACTTCTCTATTAGCTGTGAATCGGGGTCTGACCTCTTCATCAACATGGCCATCACGTGTGCTTCTGCACCTTCAGAGGGTTGTGCTGATACTACAGCATGTAACTATAGTGGTCCGGTTGACTTCGCTGACAACACCTTATGTGACTACAGCTGCTTGGGTTGTACAGATCCAACTGCTACGAACTACGATCCGTTTGCAACGATTGATGATGGCACATGCTGCTCAGGCACGGTGTTGGAGTTCAACATGTTCGACTCATTCGGCGACGGATGGAACGGTGCGACTTACAGCTTCTATAACTCTGCGAATGAGCTCGTGGCAACAGGAGGTCTGACGACAGATGTTAATGGAGGTGATTTCGGTACGGATGTCCTTTGCTTCGATGTAGCGGAATGCATGACGCTCATCGTGACTGAAGGTTCATGGCCAGGTGAAATTAGCTGGTCTGTGACATCGGGAACTACGGAGATCGCAAGTGCAGATGCTCCTGATGGAACGGGTACTTTCTCAGTCGGTGCTCAGTGTGTTGAAGGTTGTGTGTTGCCATTCGCAATGAACTACATTGATCCTGACAGCGTTGACATCGTGAACAACGATCTCTGTGACTTCACTGGTTATGTGATGGGCTGCACATATGCTGACGCGACAAACTATGATGAGACTGCCACCAATGATGATGGGTCTTGTGAGTTCGACGTTGCCAACCCATGTCCGACTGACTTGAATGGTGACAACCAGACGACGACTTCTGACTTGTTGATTTTCCTCGGTGCCTTCGGTACCCTTTGCGATTAATCAATCAGAGTTCAGAACGGTTACGTTCTAAACGTTTAGGAAAGGCCCGACGGAAGTCGGGCCTTTCTCTTTTCCCCATCTTCGCAGCATGATAACAGCAGTTTTGGTAACCGGTGCCGGAACGGGCATTGGCAAGGCGACAGCAGTTCGCCTTGCAGAGGAGGGGCATGCGGTTTTGCTTGTGGGAAGACGAGAAGGACCATTGAAACGAACCCACGGCGAATTGAGTGGCGAAGGTCATGTGGTCTTGCCTGTGGATGTGTCGGATCGAAGGGCATTTCACCATGCCTTATATGGGGCCTTGGGAGAGCCTGGTGGTGGTGGAATGAATTTGGTTGGGGTGTTTGCGAATGCTGGAATTGGCGGGTCCAATGGCTTCGATATCGACGATGGCAATGATCGTTGGGATGAGATCATGCGCATTAATGTGACTGGGGTGTATGTGACGTTGCAGTTGTGTCGTCCCTATCTCAAAGCTTCATCTCATGTGATTACCCACGCGGTTGTCACTTCTAGTGTATTGGCGCGCTTTGGGGTTCCTGGTCAAAGCGCTTACGTGACGTCTAAAACTGCAGTGCTCGGCTTGGTGCGCAGCCTTGCAGTAGAATGGGGAGGAGATGGCATCCTTGTCAACGCCATTTGTCCTGGATGGGTTGAGACGAAAATGGCGCGAGAAAGCATTCAGCGCATGGCTGACGCTCAAGGGATATCATACGAAGATTGTCACGCGCAGCAATGTGCGGTGCTTCCCACTGGGAGAATGAGCAGTCCTAACGAAATGGCTGAGGCGGTTGTTTGGTTGATGTCACCAGGCCAAACGGGAATGACCGGTCAGGGTGTCGACGTCAACAATGGAAGTTGGATGTCTTGAGCCCAAAGATGAAATGAAGATGTTGAGGTACTGTGTGCTTGTTTTGTGTTTGGCGACTGTATCAGTCCAAGGTCAAGAGGCCCGATGGTCAGTTGCGGACAGCCTGATGATTGAGCGGATTCACAATCATGTCTTGGGACAGGGTGAATGTGTTGCGGATTTGCGTGAATTGTGTAAGGATGTTGGTGCGCGATTGAGTGGCTCACCAGAAGCGGATGCAGCCATTCTTTGGGGTGCAAAGGCCCTGCGTGAGGCTGGAGCACCAGAGGTGAGGATGCAATCTGTGATGGTTCCACATTGGGAGAGGGGTGACAGAGAGCGGGCGTGGCTTCGCGTAGATGGAGGCCAAGCAGAGCCCCTCCGCATTAGTGCATTGGGGGGAAGTGTGGGCACCGATGGGCCGATTGAAGCTCAGGTTCGCGTTTTTCGTGATTTTGAGGAGTTGGACAGTTTAGGTGAAGCGGGATTGGATGGTGCCATCGCGTTTTTCAATCGGCCGATGGACCCTTTGATGATCAATGCAGGGGGAGCGTATGGTGGTGCTTACAATCAGCGTTCGCGAGGAGCAGTTGAATCTGCAGAACACGGGGGTGTCGCTGCACTTGTGCGCTCGTTGACACACGCTTTGGATACGTTTCCCCATACAGGGGGGATGCGCTATGCAGATGAAGTGCACCGTGTGCCTGCTGCTGCCGTGAGCACTGTTGATGCGCGTCGAATTGCCCAGTTGATTGACCAAGGCCGAGAGGTTCGTGTGGGCCTCGACATGGGTTGTGTCTTGCATGAGGATAAATCCCAAGCCAATGTGATTGCAGAGTGGAGGGGAACTGAATTTCCTGATCGTTTCATTGTCGTGGGCGGGCACCTCGACAGTTGGGACATTGGAGAGGGGGCTCACGATGACGGTGCAGGAATCGTCCACAGTATAGAAGTCATGCGGTCATTGGTGGCGCTGGGGTATCAGCCACGGCATACGCTTCGGGTCGTCCTCTTTATCAATGAGGAAAATGGAAACAACGGCGGCAAGACCTATGCCCGATGCGCCCGCGAGAAGGGGGAGTGGCATGTTGCAGCCTTGGAGAGCGATGCTGGCGGTGATGCGCCCAGGGGTTGGTCGATCGATGCTACAGATGCCGGGACGGCTGCTGTTCGGGCTTGGAAAGAATCCTTGGGTGACTACGGTATGGGCGACCTTCGTCGCGGTGGAGCTGGTGTGGACATTGGTCCACTTAAAGAGGAAGAACCTGCAGGAAAGCGACCATTGATGGTGGGATTAAGGCCCAACAGTCAGCGTTACTTTGATTACCACCACAGCGAGCGGGATGTGTTTGAAAATGTGCACCCTCGCGAACTTAAACTGGGCGCTGCGGCCCTGACTTCGATGGTCTACCTTTTGGATCAGCTGGATTACGATTCGATAGACTCAATTTCCGAATGACATGCGGCATAGCATTAGTGATACAAGCACCTTGATCATTGATAGACGGAGTATTCCACCAGAGAAGTATTCTGGGCGACGGGTGCACAAGGAGATTGTAGAGCAAGTCCTTCAACATGGAATCTGGGCGCCGAACCATGGGTTGACACAGCCTTGGCGTTTCCGCGTTTTTCTTGATGCTGCGGCCAAACGGTTGATGGTGGATTTGTCCGAAGCCTATCGTGCCCATGCACGAGAGCGTGCAATTGAGGGTAAAGTGGAGAAAATCCGCAACCGAGGCGTGTCTTGCAATGCCATCGTGGCGTTGGGGCTGTTACATGATGAAGGGGGAAGGTTCCCATTGTGGGAAGACCAAGCGGCGTTGGCAGCGGCGGTGCAGAACATGCATCTCATGTGCACGGCGCATGGCATTGGTGGCTTCTGGTCCACGCCGGGATTTTTGTCCCACCCTGATGCGCGGAAAGCGTTGGGCCATGAAGATGGTGTCCTCGGTATGGGGCTATTTTACATCGGATACCCCGAAGGAGAATGGCCCAAAAAGGGACATCGCAAGCCGCTCGAGTACGTCACAGACTGGATCATCGATTGAATGCGCTGGACCAATTGGTATTCACATCCTGGCGACAACCGCTATCATGTCTTCGAATTTCGAAGCAAGGAGCTGGCCGATGAATACCAACGGGATTTGGAGTTGGCTGGAATTGACTTCGAGCGGGCACCGGCTGATTCGGACGGTTTGGAGCGCTTCGGTGTTCATCGCACCGAGTTTCAGGCGGCCTTGCGCGTGAATCATCTTCTTCACGGTCGCCATCGGCGGCCTTTCATTGCCAATTCAGTGTTGCGCTGGATCATGCTGCTGACAACGGCCGCAGTTGTGGGTTTGGCTGTAGTTGGATGGATTTCATCATGAGGGTGAGGGCATTTGTACTCTTCCTCGCCGTGATTTCAGTCAAGACTGGAGCTGCTCAGGCACCATCGGTTTGGTCCTTGGATGTACACCTGCTGTCTTCTGTCCCTGTGGGACGTCCAGCTCCTGGTGAAGGATTCGGTTGGAGCGGTCAGGCATTGGCAGCCAATGACGGCGCATTTTTTGGCCGTTGGGGTCAAAAGGGGACGCGCAGCTACGGCGTGTTTATTCGCCGGCAATTGGGCAAGGTGGGCCAGCTTGCCTTTGGCTTTGAGCAAATGAGGCGCATATGGACGGTGGAGGCGGATTGGGTGCCAGAATCCAGTTTGGCCCCATTGGCGTCGACGAAGGTGGATTGGGTTGTCGCCAGCTATGCACTTCCGATTTTGTACCGAACGGAGGTGACGTTGACCCCGGGATGGCGGTTGGGAGCCGGTGGGGGCATCGTCATGGAGATTTTGCCCACGAATGCATTCTCCTCCACGAGCGTTGCAGGGGGAGGCGATGTTTTTGCGGTTGAGCATGAATCGCTGCGCTATGGTTGGAACCGCTGGGGCATGGCCCTTGAGTTGGGCCTTGTAAAGGAGGGTGACGATGCAGACCTTCACATTGGTGGGGTCCTGCGGCCATTGATTCAGCCTCTGATTCAAGGTGGATTGACGGGCCAATGGAATTTGGGTCAAGCGGATGCGGGTGCAGGTTATGTTGAGCGTGTGCTTGACGGCAGTTGGTGGGGGCTGGACATCCGTCTCATTTTGCATTGAACGCGTTTGTATGAACGCAGAATCATCGGGACGCAAAAGGCCCCCGACGTGAGATGTCGGGGGCCTTTGAATTCAGGGCTGTGAAATTATTTGCCTGCGACGAGTTCGAATCCAATGGTGAAATCATCGTAGATGAGTTTGTCTCCGAGTGCCTTGGCATCAAAAAAGGATTGACTTCGGAATTGTACATCAAACTTGGAACGGTCTAGGGTCATTTCACCTGAAATTCGAGCGCCTTCATTGGACATGCTTACCGTTACGGGAAAGCTCACTTCTTCAGTTCGCCCTTTGATGGTCACTTTGCCTGTGGCAGAAAAGTTGGCGCCGTTTTCGTCCCCGCGAAGTGGATTGAGATTGAGCAACTCGAATTGGGCTGTGGGAAAGGACTCAACTCCGAAAAAATCGTCGCTGCTGAGATGGCCATCGAGGCTGGTTTTCCCGCGGCCTTCAATATCCAAGGTGTTGATTGTGGTCATGTCGATGATCACGGTTGCTGCACTGATTAATCCGTCTGTCACTGTAATCAATCCATTGCTGATTTGAATGTCGCCATAGTGATCGTGGGTGACTTGCTTTCCTGCCCAAGTCACTGAACTGTTTTCTGTGTCCACTTGATATCGGGTGGGTGCGCCATCGTTGCCTCCCGCCATGGCAAAACATGGGATGAGCATAAGCGACACGATGTAAATGAGCTGTTTCATGGTGTTGGGAATTGTATTGTGGGTTGGAATTCTACAAGAACACATGCTGGTACACAATGAACAGATGGATGCGCCTGGCGTTCAAATACAGGCGCAGATTCTGGTCTGTGGGGGGCTCCCTATGGGCCTTTAATCAACCCACCTGTTCAGCAGGAGAAGTTCAATTGTGTTTTAGTGGTTGACGGTTACAGTGGCTCGTCAGTCTAAAACTTGAAATCAAGCGAGGTGCTGTCTGACGAGTGTGCTGATTGCTTTTCCGTCAGCACGGCCTGCAAAGCGAGAGGAGGCAACGCCCATGACCCGGCCCATATCGGCCATCGATTTGGCCCCCAATTCTTGGATCAGTGAGGCAACTGCCTCAGCCAGTTCGACCTCGTCCATGGGTTGGGGCAAGTAAACGCGGATCACTTCTGCTTGTGCCTTTTCTTCCGCGACAAGGTCATCGCGATTTTGTTCCTCGTAGATGGCCAAAGTGTCTTCCCGTTGCTTGAGTTGCTTGGAAAGAATTTTGGTGACGGCGGCATCGTCGAGTGTATCCTGCCCCCCGGATTCGGTCAGGGCGAGCATGATTTTGCTCTTGATGTCGCGGAGTGCGGCAAGCCGGACCTTGTCCTTGGCCTTCATGGCCTCCTTCATGTCGGCACTGATGCGGTCTTGCAAGGTCATGGCGGGTTCAGTCTACGTTGTCGTGGAGGTAGGGATTGTCGGTTTTCAATCCACCGGTCTCTTCGTCGATACTGAATCGCGTCGCTTGGGAATCGTTGCTTGGCGTCGTGGGTTCGAGTTGGATGTTGCGACGCTTGAATGCAGGCTCACTTTCCAATTCTGTTAGGCCGTTCGGTGTGCGGAGCCGTTTTGTCCGCTCCTCAATATTCTGCTGGCGTTGTGCCGTTCGTTGTGCTAGCTCCTCCATGCCAATCTCCTGGTGCGCAGGTGCAGGTGCCGCTTTAGGTGCAGGCACAGCTGCAGGTGCTTCCGTGGGTTCTGAAACTGGCTCGGTTTCGGTTTCCCGACTGGTGCTGGGAGGCTGGGGAACGGGTTGGGTGTTGACCACGGTCTCCTCCGTTTGAGGCTCTTGTTCAGCGCCCACCTGTTGATCGGTGAATGTGACGCCAGCCACCTGCTCAGGGGCAATGGTTTCCTCTGAGACCTCGTCGAGGTTGAGGACGGTAAAGCCACCTACCTGTTCTTCTTCTTTGATGGCGTGCGCTTGAACAGCCTCTGTCGTGGCTGTGACGTCGGTCAAGGCGTTTTCAGTCTCCGCCTCTTCGTGTTTTAGCGTGACGTCTTCGACTTGGTCATCATTGGATTTTCCGAAGAGGTCCAAAGCAGTTTCCGGGGTTTCCGAGGTGACGTCCTCGGCATTCCATTGGTTGGAGACGAGGCTTGGTCCGGATTCGTCAAGGGTCAAGTCCTCGGCATTCTCTGTTTTGAGGTGGGGTTCAGCCTCGGTTGTTGGACTCTGTCCTTCCCATGGTTCTGTGGCCAATGGGTTGGAGAGGGGTTGGGTGATCTCTCGGGCATCCGCGTCCAAGCGTATTCTTGAGATGGTCGGTCCTTCCGGAAGGGCGGCGCGGGTCTCGAAGCCTGTGGCAATGACGGTAACACAGATTTTGTCGCCAAGGCTTTCATCGTGGCCATAGCCCCAAATAACTTCTGCCGTGGCGCCTGCCTGATCTTGGATGTAATCTGTGATTTCCGAAATCTCGTCCATCAGCACCTCGTCTGTGCCGTAGGTGATGTTGAGCAGGACAAAATTGGCGCCCGTGATGTCGCTGTCGTTCAGAAGCGGGGATTCAAGTGCTTCTGCCACGGCGGTCATGGCGCGGCCATCACCACTGGCAGCGCCGGCCCCCATGATGGCGGCGCCAGAATCGCGCATGACAGTTTTGACGTCGTTCATGTCCACATTGATATCACCGGTGAGGGTGATCACTTCAGCGATGCCCTTGGCTGCTGTGCACAACACTTCGTCGGCATTAGAGAATGCCTGCTTGAGCGTTAAGTTTCCGAAGAGTTCGCGGAGTTTGTCGTTTCGGATGACGAGGAGGGTGTCCACTGCGGCGCGCATCTCGTCCATACCATCGCTGGCCTGGTTGGCTCGGCGGCGGCCTTCGAAATTGAACGGCACCGTGACGATGCCGACGGTGAGGATGTCGAGGTCTTTACAGGCTTTGGCAATGACTGGTGCTGCGCCAGTTCCAGTGCCTCCGCCCATGCCCGCAGTAACAAACACCATTGTGGTGTTGTCGCTCAGTTGGTTCAGAACATCGTCGAGGTTTTCAATGGCGGCATTCTTTCCAATTTCCGGAATGCTGCCTGCGCCCTGTCCTGCCGTCAATGTCGTCCCCAGCTGGATTCGGGTCGGAACGGAAGAGGCTTCCAGTGCTTGATTGTCAGTGTTGCATACAATGAAGTCGACGCCATTGATGCCCTGCTGGTGCATGTAGTTCACGGCGTTGGAGCCGCCGCCACCTACACCGATTACCTTGATCGGAGAGTCTTGATTCTTGGGGAGGTTGAATTGCATCTTCGAGCGGTTGGGAAGGGAGGGTTCGTTCACCGTAAATCAGGGGTTTCCGCAGAATGCGGGTAGGTTACAAGTACGGCTTCCTCTTCCACCATTTGGCAGTTGAATTCGGTTTCCATTCACCATGTCATGGTTGAAAACGCGATTTGGACCGCGTCCTCTTGGGATTTATTCCTCGATTTCGTCTTCGAAGAAGTCTTTGATTTTTTGGAGGAATTTTCTAGGTCCAGAGAGGGTTTCCCTCGCCTCTTCGTGTCGGGTGTCGCTGTATTCGGATGACGTTCCGGGTTCGTTTTCGAAGCCGAGAAGAACCAGGCCGATTCCTGTGGCGTAGGTCGGTGCGGTGAGTTCCCGGTTTGGTGCCTGAGCGAGGTGTGTATTGGGATAACCGATTCTGCAGTCCAGCGTTGTGACGTATTCGAAAAGTTGTCTGACATGGCGGAGTTGGCTTCCTCCACCGGTTACCACGATGCCCCCGATGAGTTCACGTTCGAGTCCGCTGTTTTTGATCTCATAATGGACGTGCTCTATGATTTCCGCCATGCGCGCTTGGATGATTCCTGCTATGTTGCGGCGAGAGACCTCCTTTGGTGGTCGCCCGGGAAGTCCCGGAATTACTACGATGTCGTTTTTGTCCGTCTCCTGTTCGAGGGCTGAACCAAATTTGTTTTTTAGTGCTTCTGCATGCTTTTTGAGCACGCCGCAACCTTGCTTGATATCGTCCGTGATGGCATTTCCACCGAATGGGATGACGGCTGTATGTCGAATGATGCCTTCTTGGAAGATGGCGATATCGGTGGTGCCACCACCGATGTCCACGAGCGCGACACCCGCTTCTTTTTCCTCCTCGCTGAGTACCGCAGAGCTGGAGGCAATCGGTTCGAGAATCAATTGGTCGACTTGCAGACCGGCGCGCTTGATGCAGCGGTAGATGTTCTTGGCAGCTGATGTCTGACCGGTGATGATGTGAAAGTTGGCTTCTAGGCGCACCCCGGTGTGGCCCACGGGCTCCTTGATTCCGGTTTCGCCATCCACGGTGAACTCCTGGGGCAGAACGTGTAGGATTTCCTCACCAGGGAGGACCTTCAGCTTCTTCATGTCATCAATCAGCTGTTGGACATCGGACCTGTTGATTTCATCCTCGGTTTCGGTCCTGATGAGTTGGCCGCGATGCTGGAGACTCTTGATGTGCTGGCCAGCGATGCCCACATTGACGACTTCAATGCGGACATTGGCCGATTTTTCTGCGGCCTCCACTGCGGTCCGGATGGATTGGACCGTGTGTTCGATGTTGGCGACCACCCCCCGGGTGACCCCAATGGACTCACTCCTTCCATACCCGATAACCTCGAGTTTTCCGTGGGTGTTTCGCTGTCCCACGATGCAGGCAATCTTGGTGGTTCCAATGTCGAGGCCGACGACAATGTCCTGTGGAGAATGGTTCTGGTTCATTTGCGTAGGGGATGGGGTCATTTGCGGGCCACGAGCTGTCCTTTGTAGCGGAGGTCTAGCGTGTTGTAGCGCCGGAGGTCTCCACTGTCAAGCAGAGCGTGGTAAAACGTTTTGAGTTGTCGAAGCTGGTCGGCCAGCCGGTTGTTGAGTTCTTCCCCCGTGCCGAGCTCTACGGTGAGGTCCCCGATTCGAGGATGAAAAAGGACATTGCCTTCTTCCACGGAGACTTGGTCGATGAAGCGATTCCAGAATGGATCTTGGTCCATTGTCTGCAGCAGGGGCATGGCGTTCAGTGCATCTTCCCGTTGAGCTGCATGCACCACAGGGACGGGAGCGGTGTATCGCTTGGACAGTGGCATCCAATGCCCGTTGTCGTCTAGATAAAGACAACTGTCCCGGGTCCATACCCTGGCGATTGGCCGTTGCTGTTGGACTTCGATTTGGAGCGTGCCCCCGAGCGTTGGGACAATGTCACAGGTAGCGACGCCGTGGTGGTTTAGTATGGCTTGATACAGTTCCGAATAGGGAAGTTCGGCCATGGGAAGGTCCAACAGAGCGAATTGCTGGAAGATGGCATTTCGCAGGGATGGGGCGTCTACGAAATACATGCCGTCGAGCTGGTCGACCGTGATGTCGATGGCGCGACAGGGAACCTTGCGGGTTTCATTGTCTGCCGCAGTGAACACCATCAGGATGCCAACGAGCAAGGGCAGCGTAATCCACCACGCTCCCAATGGGGGTGTTTTTGCGGTGGCGCTTGCTTCTTTCTTGCGCGTGTTCATGGTGTCATTTCCGTGTTGGACGTGTGTTTTGAGAGCCTTTCGATGGCGAGGGGAATCCAACGGTCAAGGTCCCCGGCGCCCATGAAGAGCAACACCGCTGGCTCACATCTTTCCAGAACATCCAAAAACCGGATTTCCGCGGGGCATTCCACCGGGCACCCGACCATCTTTTCCCCAATGGCCTGTGCATCCACGCCTTGGATTGGTTTTTCCCGTGCGGGGTAGATGGGAAGGAGAAGACAGTGATCGAGATTGGAAAGGGCCTCTGCGAATCTGTTGAGGAAGTCTTGCGTTCTAGAAAAGAGATGGGGTTGGAAGACCCCGACGACGCGTTGGCCGGGATAGGCAGACCGCGTGGCTGCGATGGTGCTTTCTATCTCACTTGGGTGGTGTGCGTAGTCGTCAATGACAGTCAGGTTTGCGGTGTGATGCCGGACTTCGAAGCGACGGGCGATTCCAGGAAACGAGGTCAACCCTTTTTTTACGGATTCCGGTCTGAGTCCTGCGCGCATGGCCAAGGCCGCGGCAGCGCTGGCATTGGCGGCATTGTGCGCTCCGGGCATGGGCCAAGTGATGTCCATGGGAGTGTGCCCGGCCAAGTGCAGCGTGAAGGTTGACTTCCCCGTGGCACCGGATGGAGGCGTGTAGGCCGCAGCCCATCCATCGGGGAGTGGTTGATTCGACTCTAGCATGCCGTAAAGGGTGTGCTTGGGAAGCGTTTCTGTGTGGCCAGATTGGGAGAATACTTCGGCCACTTGACAATGAAGAATCAATCCGTTGGGCTCCACTTGTTTGGCGAATTGGATCATGGCCGTGTGGAGGGCCTCTGCTGTGCCATAGATGTCCAAATGGTCTGGGTCAGCGGATGTAATTACAGCGTGGCGGGGATGGAGTGTCAGAAAGCTTCTGTCGAATTCATCGGCTTCGGCTACG
>CACAUH010000040.1 GCA_902535565.1 uncultured Bacteroidota bacterium
CTCCGTTTATTGAAGTCAATGGTCAGCAGTCAGGTTTGCTTGACTATCTCCTGACCACACTTTCTCCAGGTTTCGTGGTTTCATCGGCAGATCCTTGGCTTCATGGTGAAGAGATGATGCCGCCGCCAGGCATGTCTCCAGATCCATTCCTCTTCCCTCCCGACCAACTCCTTCCCGAAGGTCTTCTCCAGCCGGATGAGGACGTCTGGGATTTCCCATATCAAGTTCCCTTGACATTGACGCTGGACAGCGGTGATGTGGTTCGATTCGGAGTGGTGACGACCGATGGCGCATTTGGCCGAGGAAGTGCCGTTTTCACTGCCTTCACCCATTACCACTTCTGCTTGGGGTGCAAGGATCCAGACGCATGCAATTTTGATGTAAATGCCACCAGTGAGGACGGATCATGCGACTACGCTTGCTATGGGTGTTTGGAAGAGCTCGCTTGCAACTTCAACGCCGAGGCGACCATTGTCGACTCCTGTGACTACACATGCTATGGCTGCATGGAATTGGATGCCTGTAACTACGATCCGGAGTCGTCGCGTCCAGATTCTTGTGATTACTCATGTTACGGCTGCATTGACCCTTTGGGCTGCAACTTCGAGCCGAGCTTCACGCGAGATGATGGGTCGTGTGAATATTGTTCCTGTTCTAATCCACCAGGAATTTGTGCTTCTTCCGCCCTTCCCAATGGGGGAGGGTCATCTGCAGCAACCCTTCTGACCACTGGCGGCGGCCTGTTTCATTGCCCGTTGCTCGGGACAGAACCCACTCCATTGGATGGAGAATGGTCCCCTGCCCTTCAAATTGACGGCGGCGGAGCGCATGTCCTCGTGCTTCGCGCAGACTCCTCACTTTTTGGGTCCGGAGGTGATTCAGACGGTCAATTGGTTGTGCCCGCCGATTTGGACAAGGTCAGAACATTCTCTGCTGGGGGCTTCCATTCTTGTGCCGTTGACGATGAAGGCGCACTGACGGGATGGGGCTCCAATGCCTTTGGACAACTCGATTTCCCCCTCAACGGAGGGGTTGGGGGAGTCGAAGCTGGAGCCCGTCACACCGTGGCTTGGAACCAAGGCGGGGAGATCCTTTTTGCTGTTGGTGACAACAGCTTGGGGCAATGTGACTTTCCTGAAGGCGTTCAGGTCGCCAAAATGGCCTCGTCCTTCCACAATGTCGCTATGACGATGGACAGCACCATTGTGTGCTGGGGAAGCAACACTTTCGGTCAACTGGATGCCCCCCCACTGAGCCAGCCGGTCTTGGACGTTGCAGCTTCTTTGCACACCAGTATGGCCCTCCTCAAAGACAGCTCCGTTGTCGTTTGGGGTCGACTCCCGTTGATGGGAGATTTGCCCGCAGTATGGGACATTGATGGAAATCCCCTGCGGGATCAACTCGCGTTCTTGGACTTGAATGGTCGGGCTCATTATCTGAGTGACAGAGGCTATATCGCCTTTCAAGGTCCATCCCCCGGGGTTCACGCCCATAACAGACCTCGGTGCACAGAATGGTGCTTGGACATTGACGAAGACGGCTTGTGTGATGTGGATGACCCCTGTATCGGAGAGCAAACTGAAGATTGCGGCTGTATCTGCATTCATGACGTCAACGGGAATGGGGTGTGTGATGAATTGGAAATCAAAGGATGCATGGACCCTCGGGCGATGAACTTTAATCCTCGGGCCACCTTGGGCGATGCGTGTGATGTCTTCGAATTGGCGGGATGCCAGTCCCCAATTGCTTGCAACTATGAGCCCCTCGCCACTGCACCCGGTCTTTGCGACTTTGAAAACTGTGGTGGGTGCAATGATGGTTTTGCCTGCAACTACGACCCTGCTGCCCTTTGGAACGACGGGGGGTGCGAGTACACCAGTTGTGTCGGATGTCCGGACCCGTTGGCTTGCAATTTCAACCCGCTTGTGCCCATCGGTGACAGTTGTGATTACTGCGGCTGTCATGTCACATCTCCTTTCTTGGACACCTACATGCCCCACCACCTTCTCGTCAACTCGAGGGGCGAAGCCACTTATGGGGGGAGCAACTTCATTGACCTAGCAAGTTTGGACAATGCCGTCAATGCCAGTTCACTCTCCGGAACCACATGGTCGGGTGTTTCGAAAGGTGCTGCATCCTTATCCGGTGCCATTCTGCTGATGCAGGACAGTTCGATTCAGGTCAAGTCCCCTTCCGAATTCGCCTACTTCGAGGAGGAACTTCAGGCGACTGAAATCGAGATGGAGACCAACCTCGGGGGAATTGACCTCCATTTGTCCCTGCTCGGTGGTAACCTCTATTCACCGGAAGGCAACGACTTTATCGACGTGGCCATGGGTGTGGCATCGAACATCGCACTTCGATCAGACAGCACCGTCGAAGTTTGGGGGTCCCTTTCCAGTATTCTTTCCGATTTCCAAAACGGAAATAGCGGAGAATTGTCTGGAATTGCCAATGCCCCTATAGAGGTATGGGCGCAGGCTCAAGAAGGGGTCTCCGCCATCGGCATGAGCGGTCTCTGGACCTTCCATGTTCTCCTTTCCAATGGCACGACGGAGGGGTACTCCACCTCATTCGGCATCACAGAAGAGCCAGGTGATTTGGATGGTGATTTGGTCGCGATGGACTGTTCTCACATTTATTGTTTGTACCAGACAGCGTCAGGAGAGCTGAGGGGCGCAGCGGGCTGGACCGGTTCGGCTGATTACTATGGGCCGTGGGAACAAGGTGTTCCTCCTGAGATTCAGGAACATGGGAATATCGTGGATTTTGACAGCGATCTGATTAGCGCGGTGCTTTACGCAGATGGATCGGTTGGAGTTTGGCTCGCCCAACCCTTGGAATCAGGAGTGTACCCCGTCACCATTCTCACCCCCAGTGAGGTGGGAAATGTGGTCGATGCGCATGGGGGTTACGCCTTGCACCTGTTGGGTGACGACGGTGTGATTCGACTTATGGAAATCCACGATGTCTTCGATGAATTCACTGAAGACGACACTGAAGCCATCTTTGGTGAGATTACGTCCCTGTCCTTTCCAGACAGCATGAGGGTAGCGCCCACGCATGACTGTGGTCAGGGATGTACAGATTCCGATGGTGATGGCATCTGCGATGGCGCAGACGATTGCTTCGGGGAAAGAGACGTTTTGGGCATATGCGGTGGAGACTGCTTGCTTGATGAGAATCAAGATGGCATTTGTGACCTGCTCGATCGGCCGGGGTGCACGTACATCGAAGCCTGCACCTATTTGGAAGAGGCCACATGGGATGATGGCAGCTGCGTGTTCAGCATGATTTCACCAGAGACGGACTTCGGTGCTTTGAATGAAAGCTGCCCCTCAGATATAGACGGCAGCGGGAGTGTTACGACGGCCGACCTTCTCGTCTTGCTTGCGGCATTCGGTGGAGAGTGCGTGGACGAAGCCGCACCCCCATTCGACCCCTGTTTTGATGAAATCCCCTTCGACTGCGGTTCATCTCTTTCATATCGGGGATATGAGTACCCAACCGTTCTAATCGACAGCGTGTGTTGGTTCCAAGAAAACCTTCGTGCCCCCTCGTTTTCCAATGGCCAGCCTTTGTTGATTGCCGAAGGTGAAGAGACATGGGGCCAAGCTGAGGGGCCTGTGGCTTGCAACTCGATGTGGGATGATGCCTTGCTGGAGACCTATGGCCTGCTCTACAATATCGATGCGGTCACCGATCCAAGGGGACTCTGTCCTTGGGGATGGCACATCGGAACGGATTCAGATTGGATGGCCAGTGAAGCCCACCTTGGAATGCAAGAGAGTGAGGTTGTCGCTGTCGGTTCTCGTGGTGAGGGCGAAAACATCGCGAGTCTGTTCAAATCAAATTCTGTGCTGTGGTCTTTTGCCGGAGGGGGGAATAACCTCAGTGGGTTCACCGCCCTTCCAACTGGGCGAGTTGATCAGTCAAACAACAACCATTCAGAAGGCGGTTCCGCCTGGTTCTGGGCGCCCTCCGGGACAAGCGATGGACTTGCAATCCGCGCTATTTATGGCGCAAACGACGGCGTTTTCCGGGACTTCAGCAATGCCAATCAAGGCTTGTCGGTGCGCTGCGTAAAGGACTGAATAAGGCTGGAAAATCAGCGCGTTGGTTTAGAACAATATTTCAGGGTTTGAACGGGTTGGGATAGCATGGCAACGTCGCCAATCGATTCCCTGTCCCATGACCCGTAACACCCTTTTTCTCCCTTCGCTCGCCGCTGTCCTCTGCATCAGCATTCTCTCCTCGGCCTTCCTTGTGGCCAAGAACAGTCACCGCATCTTCAGCAGCGCAGCAAGTGACATCGAAGTAACGGGTTCAACTTCCCAAGACTTTCAATCCGACTTGGCGGTCTGGCAGGGAAAGTTCCACCGCAAGGCCATGGACCTCAAGGAAGCCTATGCGTCCATGAAGGCCGATAAGGAGGTGGTCCGGGAATTCCTCGTGAATCGAGGCATCCCTGAGGAAGACTTTGCCTTCCTCGCGATCAATACAGAGCAAAAATTCAAATCAGTCCCCAAGTTCAATGACGAAGGTGACATCGTCCATCGGGAACAGGTCTTCGATGGCTACAAGCTCACCCGCGGCTTCAAGGTGACTTCAGACGACATCGACCTGATTGAGCGGATTTCACAAGAAGTCACCGAACTCATCGAGGAGAATGTCTACATCACCTCCTACCCGCCCAAGTACTTCTACACTCAGCTTGGCGAGCTGAAAATCCAGATGATCTCTGCTGCATCCGCTGACGGTCAGGTCCGGGCCCTCACCGCCGTAGAAGGAGGTGGCGGCTCACTTGGCGACCTCCTTGAAACGAGCATCGGTGTCTTCCAAATCCTCGGCACCAATTCCGACGAAAGCTTCAGCTGGGGCGGCACCCTAAACACATCGAGCAAATACAAAACGGCCTTTGTCAACGTCAAGCAACGCTACGCCATCGAGTGACCCACAGGATATCACTATCAGGGCTAACATTGGGGTTCTAGATCAACGTAGCCGACTTCGCGAGGCACAGGGAGAAAGCAAAAGTCCCTCAGCCGTTGGGGCTGAGGGACTCTCGATTTGGGTTTGCAGTTTGGACGTGACTGCGCACATATCGGCTCCTCTTTTGCAGTTCTGCGAACGCTTTCAAATCAGCGAGCTCACCCTGCGGGCCATGCGCCGTCGCGGCGACGTGGAGTTCAAGTGCTTCGGGAGATCTTACCGTTCCCGCGGATGAAAACCCTCACCTTCCTTACTCGAGCGGTCTCGGAAGATTTCAAAGTGTCAACCCTCGCTCGTTCCGTTCACTGGGGGTCCCTGAGACACCTGACTGAATGGCCGGTTCGCGGATGGTAGTAATTCAGGTTGTGTTGCGAGCTGAAAAAGATCAAATACAGAGCCCAAGATTGGCCGCCATAGTTCGAAGAACTCCACCAGCGGGTGAGGCCCCCGGCATAGGTGAAAGGACCATGTCTAGTGCGGTAGCCGGCCGGAAGGGCCGTATACCCAAAGTTGTCAGTACCATTGCCACTTTCACCTTCATAATCATCCCAACCTGAAGTCGACTTCAAGGCTGTTCCCTCTACTCCGTTAAAGCCATTAGCACTGAGGTAGTTTTCCAATGCAATCCACTCTCCATCCGTAGGAACATGCCAGCCATTTGGGCAGAGCCCCGCGGCATCCATTACAGCGTGCCAATTGTAAAGGCGGCCCCATGCGGCCACGGTAGAAGCATCGTTGTTGTAATCGCAACGCGCACCTGTGTTCAATCCAGACCAAGCCGGAGAGCTCGTCACCTCAGGAATACTGCTGCCGTCCGCATACACCGTCGTGCGCAAGTTCTCCGCAAACCAGCATTGGTTTCCGATCTCTACCACACCATAACTGTAGTTGTCCATAGTAGGACTATGACAATAAGGCAACGTGGCGCAGCTGCCGTCGTCGGTGTTCGCCATCGCATCATACTCCTCATAAGTCGGATCCGTGCAGCCATTTACCACTGGAGTGGCGCAGCTGCCATCGTCGGCCACGGCTGCCGCGTTGTATTCGAGGTAAGCCGAGTCCGTGCAGCCCACTAGCGTAGCGCAGCTGCCGTCGTCGGTATTGGCCGATGCATTGTACTCGAGGTATGCGGTATCCGTGCAGCCCTCGACCACGGCAGTGGAGCAACTGCCATCGTCGGTGTTGGCCGTAGCATTGTACTCAGTGTAGTCTGAGTCCATGCAGCCTTCGACCACAACTGTGACGCAACTGCCGTCATCAGTGTTGGCCGAAGCATTGTACTCAGTGTAGTTTGAGTCCGTGCAGCCTTCGACCACGACAGTGGAGCAACTGCCGTCGTCGGCCACGGCTGCCGCGTTGTATTCGAGGTAAGCCGAGTCGGTGCAGCCCAATAGCGTAGCGCAGCTGCCGTCGTCGGTGTTCGCCGTCGCATCATACTCCTCATAAGCCGGATTGGTGCAGCCTTCGACCACGACAGTGGAGCAGCTGCCGTCGTCGGCCCCGGCTGCCGCGTTGTACTCGAGGTAAGCCGAGTCCGTGCAGCCCAGCAACGTAGCGCAGCTGCCGTCGTCGATAAGGGCCGATGCATTGTACTCGAGGAACGCGGGAATCGTGCAGCCCAATAACGTAGCGCAACTGCCGTCGTCGGCCCCGGCTGCCGCGTTGTATTCAAGGTATGCCGAGTCCGTGCAGCCCAATAACGTAGCGCAACTGCCGTCGTCGGCCCCGGCCGCCGCGTTGTATTCGAGGTATGCCGAGTCCGTGCAGCCCAATAACGTAGCGCAGCTGCCGTCGTCGGTATTGGCCGATGCATTGTACTCGAGGTACGTCGAATTGGTGCAGCCTTGAACCTGCATGAAGGTGGTCCCATTGCTGAGCTGCACTTCGAACGTGCCCTCGGAAAGTTCGATGATGGTGTCGACCTGAAAATTCAGATAGGCATCAGATAGCTCCTGGATGTTGAACAGCTCGCAACCCTCTTGAGCAAGAAGAGGGGCACATACAATGAGCATGAATGAGGCAAGCAATTGACGCATTGATCTTGGTTCGAAATGAAGGATCAGGCCAATCCGAATAGAATCTAACTCTAGCACGCCACAACTCCGTCTTTCCATGACCTCCGTTTTGTGAGCGTTGAACTAGGCTGCAGCTCGGGTCAACAGCAAGTAAATGATGTTCATTGGTAGCCCCGAAGGCCGGCGATGTCCGCACTCTGGTCAGTACAGGCGGAAAGCAAAAGTCCCCCAGCCGTTGGGGCTGAGGGACTCTCAAATTGGGTTGGCGGTCTGGACGAGACTCGAACTCGCGACCCCATGCGTGACAGGCATGTATTCTAACCAACTGAACTACCAGACCTGGTCTTTCGACCTTCACAAACGGCTTCCCGTCTGTGGGGGCGCAAATATACGATTGCGCATTTCATTGGTTGCAAGCGGCATCGAAATTTTTGTCGATGGCCATCGGCATGGTTAGCGCCGAAAATCGAGTTTCATCAAGTCCTTTCGGGTCAACACGCTCAATTCCAGCGTTCCCGAAGGCCATTTTTTTGCGTCCAACGCAAGTTCATTGGGTCCCGGAGCAAGCAGCCATGACCCACTGCGCAGGACCTTACCATCTGGTGTGGCCACCTGATAGAGCACAAAGTCCTCCTTTTCCATGTCCACTGTCAAGGTGATTCTGTCCTTCATGGATTCCGTGTCAATGGAAATTCGCTCCAAAATATGCTGCCTGCCGATGGGGTCGTGGACGGCCCGATGATTCGGCAGGGCAAAGGGCACATCGGCCATGGCCACGGCGGAATGAACCATTGCTGGAGTCAGGGCTACAGCGGACGCAGCAGTGCGCGCCGCGCGGCGAATGAGGAAGTGGTTTGACATGGCGTGCCTTGCAGGGCGGTTGTGAAGGGCGCCCAAGAAAGCACGATATCAACAAACGACCAAGGAATTGCGTTGTTGAAATGTTGATAACCCTCTTTAAGTTCTGATAATGAGGTGACTACAATTAACAATTACTCAACTCATGCGTTGCCGCTTCAGCAAGTAGGCCGTGAGAACGGGGTTCACCCCCTTTGCGATGTCGACCTCCACCCAGTCAATGCCTGCTGACCCACAGCGGACATTGAGCTCTTGGCGCAGCTCGGCCATGCGCGCTACATAGGTATCACGGAGTTCAGCGGGGTTGGCCCTGACCTCCTCTCCCGACTCTAGGTCAATGAAGGTGGTTGGGCGGTCGGCAAAATCGAACTGCTGCTCGGTGCGTTCGTCGAGCACATGGAATACGACAACTTCGTGTTTGGCGTGGCGCAAATGGGCCAGCGCACCAAACACGGCGTCTAAATTTTGGGTCCGGTCTAGAAGGTCACTGAACAGGACAATCAGTGAGCGTTTGGGCGTGGCCTCCGCAATGGTGTGCAGTGCCTCAACGGCCGCAGTTTCCTTGCCACCATCCCCTACTCCAGCCAATGTTTTTTCCAGCTCTGAATAGAGCAGGCGGTTGTGCGCTGCGGTGGAACGGGCCTTGTGATGGGCGTACAGCGTGCTGTCAAACAAGCTCAGTCCAACTGCGTCCCGTTGGCGCTTGAACAGCTCGATTAACGTGGCGGAAGCATGGGTGGCAAACTTGATTTTGTTCATCCCCGTTTCCGGGGTGACATCCGCCGGATAGTACATGGAGCCGCTCGTGTCGATGACGATCTGACATCGAAGATTGGTCTCCTCCTCATAACGTTTTACGTAGAGGCGATCCGACCGAGCAAACAATTTCCAGTCCACGTGGCGCATGCTCTCGCCAGGATTGTAAAGGCGGTGCTCTGCAAATTCGACACTAAATCCGTGGTACGGACTGCGGTGCAGACCGGTAATAAACCCTTCCACAGCCTGCTTGGCGAGGAATTCCAGCGAACCAAGCTGGCGAAAGGCATGGGGTTGAAGGTCGATGGGCACGGTTGTATAAAGATAACCCTATGAAAACGCCCCGCTGGAGGGCGGGGCGTTTCTGTGCATTTTCTATTCGCTCTCAGCCCATCAGCTTTTCCAGCTTTTCGGTGAGGACATTTTCGGGGACGGCGCCGACAGACTTGTCGACGACCTCTCCGTTTTTGATGAAGACGATGGTCGGAATGGACCGGACACCGAATTTCATGCTGATTTCTTGATTTGAGTCGACGTCAACTTTCCCGACGACGGCTTTTCCTTCGTACTCGCCTGCAATTTTCTCGACCACCGGACCGACCATGCGGCAAGGGCCGCACCATTCTGCCCAGAAGTCGACCATCACCGGCTTGTCGGTGTTCATCACGACTTCTTCGAAGTTTGCTTCGTTGATTTCAATGGCCATGTTTCAATAGCTGTATGTGGATGTCAAAAGTAACCGCCGCTTCCGCCTTGAGGTTCAGCCTGTGGGCCAATGGATGTCAACTTATCCACCGACCACTTTATATGCTACACCATCCATGGCATCCAGCCCATCAATGAGCTCTTGGTTTAGCGCCACGCGTCGGGTTCTGGAAATCATGTCCAACACGGTTTCTTCATGGTGCAATTCCAAGGTGACCCCTACCCCGCCGCTGTGCGCTTCGAGCAAGTCACACAAGGCGGTCGCCTTCCCTTCGTCGATTCGGTTCACGGCCAATTGAACCCGCAGCCGCTTGGCCATTTTCTCCAAGACGTCGGACAACAATTCTATCCGCATGACCTTGAACTCCATTTCGTCTGCGCCGCGGAATTGCCGCATTTGAACCTTTCCCTTCACAAACAGGAACCACCCTTTGACAAGGAACTCGCGGAACTTGAGGTAGTCGTCACGCCAGAACTGCATCTTAAAAGAGCCGTGATAGTCCTCGATGGTCACGGTCCCAAAGGGCTTTCCATTGCGCGTCATTTTGTGTTCGGCCTCGGTCACCATGCCGCCGAAGGCGATGGTTCTGCCGCGCGCCGCTGCCATGTCATCGAGGTTTCGAATTCCGTTGGGCGTGCACAGCTGCTCAAGCTGAACCCTGAACTCATCGAGTGGGTGACCAGAGATGTACACCCCGACGATGTCCTTTTCCCTAGCCAGCTTGTCAAATGGTGGCCACTCTTCTACTGCGGGCACAGGCGGTTCTGGAATCGCCATTTCACCGCTATCCCCACCAAACAAGGACCCTTGAGATGAACTCGCGCTTTCCTGCGTGGCTTGGCCATACCGAATGGCCAGCTCGATGGTGGTCCTGCCCTTCATGTCAGGCGCAAAGCATTGGGACCGGAAAATGGCCTTGGGCAAATCGTCAAAGGCACCACCTTGGGCAAGGGCTTCGAAAACCCGCTTGTTGCAGTCTTTTAAGCTGACCTTGGTGGCGAAGTCGAAGATGCCCTCATAGGCGCCTTCCTCACGGCATTCGATAATGGAATTAACCGCCCCCTCTCCTACGCCGCTCATCGCACCGAGCCCAAAGCGAATGGCGCCTTCGGCATTGACGGAAAACTTGAATTCCGACTCGTTGACATCAGGTCCCATGACAGGGGTTCCCATCCTACGGCACTCCTCCATGAAGAAGGTGACCTTTTTGATGTCGGACATGTTGTTGGACAACACGGCCGCCATGTACTCCGCTGGATAGTTGGCCTTGAGGTAGGCCGTTTGGTAGGCAACCCATGCATAACAAGTGGAGTGTGACTTGTTGAACGCATAGCTCGCGAACGCTTCCCAGTCCTTCCAGATCTTCTCGAGGGTGTCGGTGTCGTGGCCGCGTTCGTTGCCGCCTTCCAAGAATTTCGGCTTCATTTTGGCAATCAGGTCCCGCTTCTTTTTGCCCATGGCCTTTCGAAGCGTGTCTGCTTCACCTTTTGTGAATCCCGCCAGCTTCTGCGACAACAGCATAACCTGCTCCTGATAAACAGTGATGCCGTAGGTCTCGGCCAGATACTCCTCGCACGCATCGAGGTCGTATTTCACGGGCTCCTGCCCGTGCTTTCGCCGCACAAACGAAGGGATGTATTCCAGAGGTCCTGGGCGATACAGCGCGTTCATGGCGATCAAGTCTGCGAACTCCGTCGGCTTGAGGTCCTTCAGGTAGCGTTGCATGCCCACCGACTCGTACTGGAATATGCCGACCGTGTCGCCGCGTTGGAACAGTGCGTAGGTCGCCTCGTCATCCAATGGAAAGGATTCGGGGTCCAGCACGACGCCGCTGCGGCGCTTGACGTTGCGCACCGCATCCTTTATGATGGTCAGCGTTTTAAGGCCCAGGAAATCCATCTTGAGCAGGCCGGCATCTTCCGCTACGGAGTTGTCGAACTGCGTGCACACCATGTCGCTGTCCTTGGCCGTGGCCACCGGGACAAACTTGGTGATGTCGTCCGGGGTGATGATCACCCCGCATGCATGGATGCCCGTGTTGCGGACAGACCCCTCAATGACCCGCGCCTTTTTGAGGACCTCGGATTCCAGTCCGGAGCCATCGTGAATGGCCTTGATGGCATTGACTTGGTCGAGCCCCTCCTGGCCACGGAGCTTCTCCTTCAAAGACTTGTCATCCAGCTTGAACAGCTTGGACAGGGAGATGTCGGGCATCTGCTTCGACAACCGGTCCGCATCGCCGAGAGGCAACTCCATGACGCGCGCTGTGTCGCGAATGGAACTCTTGGCCGCCATCGTGCCATACGTGATGATCTGGGCCACCTGATTGGCGCCGTATTTCTCGATGACGTAGTCGATGACCTTGCCCCGGCCCTCGTCGTCGAAATCGATATCGATATCGGGCAAAGACACGCGGTCGGGATTCAAGAATCGCTCAAACAGCAGGTCGTACTCAATGGGGTCCACATTGGTGATGCCTGTACAATAAGCCACAGCAGAACCTGCGGCGGAGCCACGACCAGGCCCCACACTGACCCCCAACCGCCTCGCTTCTGTTGTGAAGTCCTGTACGATCAGGAAGTAACCGGGGTATCCGGTGCGCTCGATGGTCTCCAATTCAAAGTCCAAGCGCTCGCGAACCTCCTCAATGTGGGTGACCGACAGGCCGAAGAGGCCTTCTTGTGGTGGAAGACCCATTTTGGTGAGCACTTCTATGCGGAGCTCAATCGCCACGGACTGGAGGAGGAGCAAGTGGTCAAC
>CACAUH010000041.1 GCA_902535565.1 uncultured Bacteroidota bacterium
TGATTTGGTGGCAAAATCTGGTCTGCGCGGGGAATGCAGGACACTAGAAAGATTGGACGGTGTCTCGAATGATGTCAATGCACGCGTCAAGCTGTTCTTCTGTGATCACCAATGGCGGAGCAAAACGGATGATGTTGCCGTGGGTTGGCTTTGCAATAAGCCCGTTGTCTTTCATGGCGACGCACAAATCCCAAGCGGTGGAACTGTCAGGGGAGTCGTTGATGACGATGGCGTTCAATAGGCCTTTGCCACGCACGGAGAGCACCAGATCGCTTTCCTCTGCCAATGCCGCCATGGCTTCGCGAAACCGAATGCCCAGTTTCATTGCGTTGTCAGCGAGATTTTCTTCGACCACCACTTGAAGTGCGGCCATGGCCACCTCACACGCGAGAGGATTTCCGCCAAAGGTGCTGCCGTGCTCGCCGGGTTGGATGCACAGCATGACCTCGTCGTCCGCAAGGGCAGCGGAGGCTGGGAAGACGCCTCCTGAGAGTGCCTTGCCGAGGACGAGGATGTCGGGGCGGGCGTCCTCATAATCGGTGGCCAGCATTTTGCCGGTGCGCGCAATGCCTGTCTGGACCTCGTCGGCGATGAACAAGACGTTGTACTGCGTGCACAAGCGCCTGACGCCAGCGAGGTAGCCTTCGTCTGGGACAACCACACCTGCCTCGCCTTGAATCGGTTCCACCATAAAGGCGCAGACGTTGGGGTCCTTGAGCTCTGCCTCGAGGGCTTCGAGATCGTTGTAAGGGATGAGGCTGTAGCCGGGCATATAGGGCCCGAATCCGGCGAATGAGGCCGGGTCGTCGGAACTGGAAATCGCCGCCAGTGTGCGGCCCCAGAAGTTGCCGTTGGCAAACAAGATGCGGGCTTGGTTTTCAGGGATGCCCTTCTTCATGTAGCCCCATTTGCGGGCCAGCTTGTTGGCCGTTTCTCCACCTTCGACACCCGTGTTCATGGGAAGGACCTTGTCATATCCGAACAGCTCCGTGATGTACTTCTCGTAGGACCCGAGCACGTCGTTGTAGAAGGCGCGTGAAGTGAGGGTCAGTGTTTCCGCCTGATTTTTCAGGGCCCCGATGATTCTGGGGTGGCAGTGTCCTTGGTTGACCGCACTGTATGCACTGAGGAAATCGTAGTAGCGCTTTCCTTCCACGTCCCATACATGCACGCCTTCTCCTTTGGCAAGGACGACAGGGAGTGGGTGGTAGTTGTGGGCACCATGGCGGTTTTCCAATTCCATGGCCTCGACTGAAGAGGCGGGACGTGTGGCAGGGGATCCGGTCATGGCACGAAAATACGGCTCAGTGGAGGGACGGAAGTCGCAGGGCATGAGCGCCCACGCGCAGGAGCAACGTGCCGCGGGCAGCGGTAGGCCGGGGCAGGGGCTGGGTGCCCGGTTCGATCATGGGGCGGCTGATGAGGCGGCCGTCGGTGGTGTAGAGCGTGCCCTCCATAGGTTCTGGATGGCGGCTTTGCAGGAGCCAATGGTCCAGGCGGGACTGGAGAAGCACAATGGCCGGTGCCGATCCGGTGTCGGATGAGGGGGGGTGACACGCCGCTCAAGTCTAGTCCACAGCCTGTGACGGCTTCGGGTGCTTCTGTCGGTGGCAAGGGGCCGGTGTTAAAGTTGCCTTCTCCGTCTGCGGTCCAGCGTTCCCATTGTGCATCGCCAAGCGGCGTCCACGTGTTGAGGTCGAATGCCACGGCTCCATTGTACCCAGCGGGCACCTTGGCGGCGATGAGGCCGCCATGGCCGTCCTCGTCCCCGTTTGCCTCGGGGGAGGTGCCCCAAGTGAGCGGGACGCCCTCGGTACAGATTTCGGGAACGGGGCCGCTGCCAGAGGACAGGCTTCCGCAATCGGGGCGGACGAAGTAGGCATACTCTTCATAATCGGGCCACTCGCCCCACACCTTGGCCAGTCCGTCGGGTTGAATGGCCACGGCGACGTATTCATTGCATGCGATGGCCCGTGGCATTGCAATGTCGTAGTCCACTGTGAGCCTTGCCAAGAAGGTCAGAAGTCGACCACGTCGATCGGGGTCGTCAAAATGAGAGTCGGTGATCACACCGGAGAGGTGCGGGAGGTTCAGGAAGTCGCCGTAGCGCACGTCGACATCCTCATCATAAGGGTTGGCCAAGGCCTCATCGCTGTACACTGTGCCATTTCCTGCAGCGAAATACCCACCGCCGAGCACGGCCAAGCCAGCGGAGATTCCCCCAATGGCACCGCCGCGGGCCACCAGCGCATGGAGTCCGTCTTCCACGGGTGTGTCCTGCCAGTAGTTGACGTATGTGCTTTGGTTGCCTCCGGCCAGCCAGACGGCGTCGGCTTCTGCCAACCGTTGGATGACGTAATCCGCTGACGCAGCGGAGGGGGCGGTGAACTTGATGGTTTCCACGCTGGCGACGTCGACCCCGAGTTCGTTGTAGAAGTAGTCTTGGTATCCATCCGAACCACTGGTTCGCAGGATGAGGACGTCGCCGCCGTTGGCGCGCTGTAGGAACCATTGCATGGCGGGGTCCACTTCTCCGGCGCCGCCAGAGAGCACGATGCCGCCTAGCGGGGAGGCGGGAGTGTCCTCTTCGGAGCCGAGTCGCCACGTTTGGATGGGCTGCGCGCAGCTGGTGCCAGTGGTGATGGCCAAGGCGCATAAAATGACCCAAGGGCGGAGGTGTGGTGGAATGAGCATGGCCCAAAAATCGTCATGCGTGCCGATTGTGCACACCTGCGCTATTTTTGCGCCGCGAAACCGTCCAAAATTAGAGCCCCATGGCCACCAACCGCACGTTTACCATGATCAAGCCCGACGCCACAGGTGCCGGACACACTGGAAAGATCATCGACCGCATCATCAACGCTGGATTCTCCATCAAGGCGATGAAGTGGACCCAACTCACCATTGAGGATGCCCAGGCGTTCTACGCTGTGCACAGCGAGCGTCCGTTTTACGGAGAGCTCACCGAGTACATGAGCAGCGGACCCATTGTTGCTGCCATTCTCGAAAAGGACAATGCAGTGGCGGATTTCCGGACGCTGATTGGTGCCACGAATCCTGCGGAGGCCGCGCCCGGTACCATTCGCGCTGATTTTGCCGAGAGCATTGCGGCCAATGCTGTTCACGGGAGTGACAGCGATGAGAATGCGGCCATCGAAGGCAGCTTCTACTTCAGCGAGCGCGAGCTCGCCTGATTTTCAAGCCTGGCAGGGCGTGTAGAAAAGACACGACTTGACCGCGGGCTGCGGTCGGCTCTATTTTCGTGCACCCTTCAAAAGGCTTTAATTCCACTGAAATGGACAAAATCAAGGTGCACAACCCCGTCGTCGAGCTCGATGGCGATGAGATGACCCGAATCATTTGGCAATTCATCAAGGACAGGCTGATTCTGCCTTACCTCGACATTGAATTGCTCTATTATGATCTCGGTATCGAGAAGCGGGACGAGACGGATGACCAAATCACAGTGGATGCCGCTGAGGCGATCAAAAAGCACAGTGTGGGCATCAAATGCGCGACCATCACCCCGGATGAGCAGCGGGTGGAGGAGTTCGGGCTGAAGAAGATGTGGCGCAGCCCCAACGGGACCCTTCGCAACATCATCGGGGGTACGGTCTTTCGCGAGCCCATCATCATGAAGAACGTGCCGCGGTTGGTTCCTGGGTGGACGCAGCCGATTTGCATCGGCCGTCACGCGTTCGGTGACCAATACAAGGCCACGGATGCGGTGATTAAGGGCAAGGGCAAACTTACCATGTCGTTCATTCCCGAAGGGGGCGGTGAGCCAACGGAATGGGAGGTCTTCAACTTCGAAGGAGACGGCGGCGTGGCCATGAGCATGTACAACACCGACGAGAGCATCTACGGCTTTGCCCGCAGTTGCATGAACCAGGCGCTGGCCAAAGGTTGGCCCCTTTACCTCTCGACCAAGAACACCATCCTCAAGGCGTATGACGGTCGTTTCAAGGACATTTTCCAGGAGGTGTTTGACCAGGAATTCAAGGCCGAATTCGAGGCTGCTGGCATCACCTATGAGCACCGTCTTATCGATGACATGGTGGCGGCTGCAATGAAGTGGAACGGTGGCTTTGTCTGGGCGTGCAAGAATTACGACGGCGACGTCCAGTCGGACACGGTGGCCCAAGGGTTCGGTTCGCTTGGTCTGATGACGTCCACCCTCGTCACACCAGACGGCAAGACCATGGAGGCAGAAGCTGCCCATGGAACGGTCACGCGACACTATCGCCAGCACCAGAAAGGCAACAAGACCTCCACCAACCCGATTGCCAGCATTTTTGCATGGACACGCGGGCTGGATTTCCGAGGAAAACTGGACGAAAATGATGCCCTGCGCAATTTCGCTCAGACCTTGGAGCAGGTGTGCATCGATGTTGTGGAAAGCGGTCGCATGACCAAGGACCTCGCCCTGCTCATCCATGAGAAGGCGATGACCGACGAGCACTGGCTCACCACCGAAGAGTTCCTCGATGCCATCGACGGCGAACTGAAGGCCCGCATGGCCTGAGACGGACTTGTTAGTAAATCAAACACAAAGTGGGGGCCAATTGGCCCCCACTTTGTGTTTGGATATGGTTGGGAGATCAAAGGGTTTCTAGTGCCTGAATCAGGGCGTTAAACTCCTTTTCGATTGATGGCCACGAATGGGATGCTGTTGAGGGTGTGAGTTCCCTCAAAGTGACCTCAAGGCTGATGGCACCCCATTGTGTAAGGGAGGGTCCGATGCTGTGTCTTATTTTGGAAATGGATCCGATGTCGCCTGCTTGTGTGGCTTGCTTCAATTCGGCTTTGGCATTTTGGAAGGCCTTCAGCGACACCGAGAGAAACGCTGCCCATGTTGCCTGATCCTCGCCAAATAGCTGTCGGAAATAGGTGGGGTTGAATTCAGTCTCGGTTTGGGTGGTCATTGCTGTGTGATTTGAGGAATTCTTCGAGTTGTAGTGGTGTTAGGGGTTTTTCTAAAACACCATCAAATCCAAGCTTCTTGTATTTTTTATGGTCTCTTGATTCACCATGTGCTGTAAATGCATGAATCTGTGGCAAATTAATGTTGAGCAGTTTCATTTTATTCAGTGTTTCTATTCCATCCATGCCCGGCATTTGAATGTCCATCAGAATGAGGTCAAAGGTTTGGGATTGGAGGATTTCGATTGCAGCCGGTCCTGATGAAGCGATGGTCAGGTTGAGATTCCAAGGCTTGCACATGGCCTGCATGACCATTTGGTTGGGCACCATGTCTTCCACGTAGAGCATGCTCAGTCCATCGGTTATCGAATTCGATGCCGGTGGTGTTTGGAGAGTCGTCTTGGCAGCATTTAGGACCGGAACTGACAGGGTGAATTTGAATTCGGAACCCTTTCCCAATTCACTTTCTATTTCCAAATCAGAGTCCATGAGATTGAGAATGCGCACGACGATTCCCAATCCCAGTCCTGTTCCGCCAAACTTTCTTGAAATGCCAGTGTGGGCTTGTTGGAATGCTTCTTTGATGAGGTTTTTGTTTTCGGCAGATATGCCGATTCCTGTGTCTTTCACCGACCATTCAAGGAGGGCCTCTTTCTCTTGGACTGTGCAACGAAGAGAAAGGGTCACCTCGCCTGTTTCTGTGAATTTGAATGCATTGGATATGAGGTTGTTGATGACCTGGCCCAATCGCGTGGAATCGCAAAGCACATGGAGACCTTCGCAACCTGAACTGATTTTGTGAAACGAGACTTGCTCGTTGCGTTCACCGGAATCAATTCGGGTGAGGGTTTCCATGAAATCCTCCAAGTGCAGAGGTGCCGGATCGAGCTCCAACTTTCCCGCCTCCGCTTTGGAGAAATCGAGGATGTCGTTGACGAGTTCTAGAAGGTGTTGAGAGGACCTGTGAATGTTCTGTGCGAAGTGTTCCGTTTCGTCCTTGCGTTCTTCCCGGTTCAAAAGGCTGGCCAGCACGATGATGCTGTGCAGTGGTGTCCGGATTTCGTGGGAGACAGTGGCGAGGAATTCGTCTTTTGCTTTGAGTGCCTCCTCCAATTCTGCTTGGACCTTTTTGAGTTGGGTGATGTTAAACCCATAGGTGAGCAGGTATCGTATGGGTTTTTTCTGACCCACAGAAAACTGGTACCGGCCAATCACATACTTTTCCTCTTTTCCATCGATGGTAAAGACCCGCTCTCGCAGGGGAACCTCGAGCCCATCGTATCCGGCGCGGTCCAGTGCAATGGAGTCTTCGACCCAATCTTCATCGAAGACTTCTTTTTCTTGCCGACCCAAAAGGACTTCTTTGGGTTTTCCCAGGACTTCGCAGGCGCGGTCGTTGATAAAGGTGAACTGAAGGGCTTCATTTTTGAGGCTCACCATCAGGGGAAGTCCATTGAGCAGACTGGCACTGAGGTCTTTCTCTGCATTAAGGTCTGCTTGCAGCTTTTTGGTCCCGGAAATATCCAGGATAAAGTTCACGATTAGGGTTTTTCCATTGACATCTAGCTCAGTGACATAGGCTTGGACCGCTGTGTTTGTTCCGTTTTTTTGTTGGGCGATGGAGTCGAACATCATGTTAAGCATCTGGCTCTTTCCTGTGTTGTTGTATTGGGCTATCTCCAACAGTGCGATATCGCGCAATTGATCTGGGATGATGAGCTCACTGAGTTTTTGTCCCAAAACCTCATCTTTAGACCAACCCAACATCTTTTCGGCTTTGCCAGACCATTCTAGGATGACGGATTCAGCAGTGGTGACAATCACAGCTGCGGGGCCAGATTCAACTATGCTCCGGAGTAGATTATTGCTTTCGGTGAGTGTGGTGCTTGTTTTTTTGATGACTTCGGTGTCAACCGATGATTTTTCTTTCTCTCCGTTTCTTTTGGTGTCGATTTGTGTTGATTTAGGCGTCTTCTCTCTCTTGAGTATGATAACAATAAATAGGGCGATGATTAAAGCCAATCCAGTGCCCATTGCCATTTGGAAGGGGAGGAGGCTTTTGCTGACTCGGGATTGAAAATGTGATGCAGAACCCTTGACGAACACTGTGCCGCGGATGTCGCCTTCGTCAAAGGGAATTGCGATGAGCAGCGGGCTCTCTCGGTCCAGCGACTGCAGATTGGTATTCTCGGGGTGCGTGAACAGCGTCGTTTGGCCTTTAAATTGGATGGCCGTGCACTCGAGGCTGTTGGGCCATTCGATTGCCGAGAGGCAAGCGATTGCATCCATGCTCTCGTCTTGAGAAAGGGCCATGCTGGTGCAATGGACAATGGCTTTGGCTGAGGCGATCAACTCTTGTCGCTGGAAATCGAGCAGGGTCTCGCTTTGTTTTTTGGGGACGTGCCACGCCAATAGCACAATGACTCCCGCAAAAAGCAGGAGCAAGATCACCCGGATTTGGGTCGCCAACGAATCAAGTTTGGTCATGGTTTTGCTGGCTGGTGAAGGCCTTTGCATCGGTAGGAAGACAGTTGCGTGTGCGTGCGGCTGAAATGCGCGAGAAGTCGAACAGATTGAAGGTCCATGGCATTACCAAGATACAGTCCGACCGGGGTATGGGGATTCGGGACTTTGTGGGTTTCCGAACCTGTTTGTTTGCAATCTTGGCGGATTCCCTCTGTGATGACGGAAGTCATTGGGCAGGAGCATGTCCTTGAATACATTCGGATCGACCATGTCTCGAGGGAGAAGAAAGAAGTTGACCGCTACTGCACTGGGTGCATTTGCTGGAACGGCCCTTTTTCAGGCCGTATTCCTCTTTCTCTGTGTGCAGGAGTTGGCAGGCGTGACCCATGTGCCGACGGGGTTTGAGTCCCTCTCGATTTACGCCTTCCTTTTTGCGGTACTCTGGCTCTCAGCTGGACCTGTGGTCGACACCGAGCACGGTTGATTCGCCCCTTTGTATGGAGGTCTTTTGTCCGCTAGCCTTCTTTGAGAGAGGACGAGGTCGGCACACTGCGGTTAAAGGGCAGCCCCATCTGGTAGCCAACGTTGTCGCTCTGTGCTGGGTCGGTGATGTCCAATCCATAAATGACATCAGCGGTATCGCCGTAGACGAAGGTCCCGAACAGCCGGTCCCAAATGCTCAGTACGTTGCCGTAGTTGCGGTCTGTCCACGGCACCTCATGGTGGTGGTGGAACTTGTGCATGTTGGGCGTCACCACCAGCCAGCTCAGGGCTTTGTCCATCGTCAGCGGCAGCGCCACGTTGCTGTGGTTCCAATAGGTGAAGAAGACGGTCACGATGCGGTAGAACCCGTAGAACGCGACCGGGGCCCCGGTCACGATGACGCCGATGAGCGCAAAGGTCTCGCGGCACACGAAGTCGATGGGGTGGTGGCGCGTCCCGGTCGTCACGTTCACGTGGGTGTCGCTGTGGTGCACCATGTGCAGGCGCCACATCCACTTCCAATTGTGCAGCAGGTAGTGGACGGTGTACTGGGCAACGAGGTCCAGCGTTATCACCGTCACGAGCAGCTGCAGCCAGAGCGGCATGGCCACCCAGCGCAGCAAGCCAAACCCAGTCGCCGCCGTCCATTCGAACAGCCCTACAGCCACCGCCCCGAAGGCCACGTTGATCGCCATGGTGGTGGCCAGGAAGGTGAGGTTGGTCCGGGTGTGTGCCCAGCTGCGGAAGCCTCCGCTGAACAGGGGGCGCACGGACTCCACGCTGAGGTTGGCCGACATGCAGAGGACGATCCACCCCAGCTTCTGCCAGGCCGGCATCGCCTCAAAAAACGACAGGAACTCCTCCAAACTCATGCCGTCAATCTACGCCACCGCTCCGCAGCCCCGCTCCCGGCGGTCCACCGCCCGCTCAATCCTTCACACACCGCACGGTGTACCCGCTTTCGGGCACCCGGATTGAGCGCAGAATTCCGGATTCCCCATTCTGCAGGATTCTCACGACGAGATTGCTGCCGTTCAACGTTGAGCTCCAAAAGTGGACGTTGAAGTTCAGGTTGTTGTAATACCCCCCATCATGTCGGAATCCGGCTGGTGTGCTCGAAAATCCGGAGGTGTTGGTCCCATCCCAAGGGGGAGTGTCTGAGGAAGTGGATTTCACCTGGTCTCCCTGATTCGTGCCCCGCCAGGTATTCAAATCCAGCTCAGAGGCGTCCATGCCTAACTGCGTTTCGAGTGACTTCCAATCCTCGTCGGATGGCACGCGCCATGAGGCAGGACAAAGCCCCCGGGAATCGAGGACGGCAAATCCGTTATAGAGGCGGCCGTGAAGCGCTAGGTTGACGGCGTCGTTGTCATAGGCGGCTTGAGCTCCCGCGGTGGATTGATGCCACTCCAAATTGCCGAGCCCGCCAAGAATGGCATCACCATTGAGGTAGGTGGTGGTCTGGAGGTTTTCTGCAAACCAACATTGATCACCAATGCCCGCAATACTGTAGTCGTACCCATCAAACGTGACGTGGTCTTGGCCGGCGCAGGGGCCGTCCCCGATTGCGGGCGCTTCCTCTGCGAAGCTGGAGCAGTTTGACAATGAATCTTGCAACGCCAGGATGAGATCGTCTTGCGCCGCGTTCTCGGTCAATAAGATCTGATAGCCCTCGGCGAGCTCTTGCAGGTTCATGACCATGCAGTTCTCGTCGACAGTGCCCGGAGAGTCCGCGATGCACATCTCGGTCACCGGATCCCAATGGGTGCCTGCTCCGCAGAACGGGGTGGGAATGAGCAGGGTATCTGTCACGACAATGGTGTCCGGTGCGGCCGTGTTGCATTGCTGCAAAGCAGCGTCCCACTGCGACGGATTGTCACAGCACCCCGGTCCAGGGCAACACGTGTAGTCGCAGGCCTCTCCGTCGCATTCTGCGTCGGCGTTGTAGTTGCAAGCCTCCTCATCCATGCAGCCGGAGGGGATACAGTTTTCATCGTCTTCGTTGAAGTTGCATGCGGTGGGGTCTGTGCAACCTGCGTTTAGTTGAGTTTGACTGTAGATCGCGGAAATTTCTTCCTGGGAAAGCGCCCGGTTCCAAATGCCCAAATCATCTTGTTTTCCGTTGAAGAAAAAGTGATGCGTTAACCCCCCATAATAGATGTACTTACCGATGAACAAGTCATCGGAAAAGTGATTGATGGATTGCATTGCTTCTTGCTCTTCGATCAGGACTCCATTTTTGAAGAGGCGCACGTTTTGTTCGTCATATGTTGCTGTGACGTGGGTCCATTGTTCATTTTCAATGATGTCGATAGAGTTGAAATCAGTAAACCCCAAGTGGACGTACAATTGGTCGTCTGTATTGGTCGAGAGGACAAAGTCAATATTGTTGTTGTCTCGTCTTTGAAGGAATGCACTTTCTGAAGTTGGGTATTCTAGAACCCAAAGTGAAATGGACAAGCCGTTGTCAAAAGGATCGTTGAAATTGGGAATAAGAACGTGGTTGTCCACTGCCACCTGTGTTCTGTCGGTACCTGGTACACTAGATCCGAGAAATTCAATTGCGGCATTTGACAAGCCGGTTCTGTCTTCAGCGAAGGTTGCCCCGGTAATTATTCCATTGTGTTCATTTCCACTTTCATCATGTGCATTGCCATCAAAGGGATAGAAAGCAATCAGACCGTCTGTGGGGATGTGATTTGGTATGCTGGTGCAAGGCAATTGTTCGGTGTCTGTCATTGCGCATGGGGTCTGACATGGACCGATTCCGTTCATGATGACTCCCCCTGAAACCACGCTGGGTTCCATTGTGATGAGGTTGACATATTGGTCGTTGTTAACCCCCCAATGTTCTGATCCCAAAATGGTTGGGTGTTCGCATTGTTGAACCAGGCTGTCCACCTGTGATGCCGTGAGTGCAGCAGGGAAAAAGTGCACGTCTGCGAATGCACCTTCGTGAAAATGCCGATAGTCATTTGAAGGAGGATAGACAAAGGCCCCTAGAGCGACTGGAAGACCAGATTCCAGATTCCCAAGGTTGCTCGGAATGGATTCCTCCATGATCGCTTCTCCGTCGATGTAGGCTTGAATTGCTCCATTGTCTCGATCAACCACCAATGTGAATGCATACCATGTGTTTAAATCGAGTTCAGGTGGCAGGTGGATTTCCAATACGCCGTCTCCATCGTCGTCGCTAAAGCCCCACATAATGGTGTGGTTTTCTGGATGGATTTGGGCCTTGAAGCCGATGTCTCCATTCTGGTGTGTCAATCCATGTCCGAAAAGGTAATGGGACCCATCGATCTCAGTTGAGGTTCCGAAGTCTTCGATGGTGCAACTGAAGCTGACGCTGAAGGAGGACTCTCCCCAGCCTGCGGGCAGAGTGAATGAAGCGTAATCGTTGATGCCGTCCATCTGTATCATACCTCCGTTGCGTTCTGCTGCTTCAATTTCACTTCGAGTGAAGCGCACAAGGCTAAAGTGGGTGTCGTCGTACCACGTGCCATGGTTGTAGGCCAGCATGAATTCCGCCTCGGACAATTGAATGACATGTGCCCCCATTTCATGGGTGAATTCGAGTTCCATTATGGGGTGATTCACTTCTAGTGATGACGTATTGAGAAGGTCTCCATCCGCCGTGATTTCTGAGAAATAGAACGTGGAACCTTCGAAATAGACAAAGAGGAAGGTTCCATTGTCGAGGGCGATAAGGTCTGCGGGAGATGCATTTTGGACGTTGGGTGCCGTGACGGTCCACAGTTCCTGTCCCTCTTCGTTCATATTGGATACAAAGGGTATCCGATGCGGCGTGTCTCCCAGGTTGCCTGACACGAGAATTCCATCGGCATGGGGAACGGCTTTCATGAAGTCCCGGTAGTCATCAAGGATGATGTCGAGCACAATTTGGCCTTGGAGATTCACCTTTTGCACCCCGATTTGGGAGAAGTAAGGATCGGTCACGTTCTCTTTGAAGACGTACAAATTCCCGTTGTGCAGTGCCACCTGTTGAGGGTAGTCGAGGCCATGGGAGCAACACCCTAAGGAAGAGTTGCAGGCATAACACAGGTCTGTGTTCCAAATCACGTTGGCACTGTGTCCGTCGAATCGTTTGAGTTCAGTGTCCCAAGTTTGTCCCGTGCCACAGCAGTTACTCGCCCAGGCCATGACCAGATCACC
>CACAUH010000042.1 GCA_902535565.1 uncultured Bacteroidota bacterium
AAAGCTTCACCGATAAAGCCTCGCCTGCATCTCCAAACGCATGGAGTATGCTGTTCAATGATTTCGTTTTGCGCTGAATGCCCACAATTCAAAATTAATGCAACTTGATTGCAATAACAGAACCACCCAGTACATTTGTCGTCCAATAGAACTGCCCCTCGATGTCTTCGCTCTCTGTGAAAACCGACAAGCTCGGTGCCATTGCCAGCTTCCTGTGCATGATCCACTGTTGCGCCACACCGTTTCTCTTTGTGGCCCAGGCCTGCAGCCATACATGTTGCAGTTCAGCACCCGGATGGTGGCGCGGCATCGATTTTGCCTTTCTGATCATCTCTTTCATGGCGGTCGCCCGTTCGGTTCAATCCTCCTCTTCGCAGATTGTGCGCATTGGATTGTGCATCTCCTGGCTCGTTCTCGGCGGATCCATCTTGAGCGAATGGTTCATGCCATCGCTCTTTTCAGAATGGGCCAAATACTCGGGCGCCCTCTCATTGATCGGACTTCACCTGTACAACATGAAGTTCTGTCAATGCACTGACGATGGGTGCTGTGCCCCCCTCAGCTAACCCGAGTGGCACGGCGGGCCCTCAAGTCAATCCTCCCTGAGGGCTAACTTGCCTCACAAGCCGAAGCCACCACCATGTCAGAGCCTTCGAAAGCGTTGACCATCGTTCCCTTCGACCCGAAGTATCGCGCGGCGTTCTTCGAATTGAATCAAGCCTGGCTTGAACAATACTTCCTTCTCGAGCCCTATGACATACAAGTGCTTCGCAACCCGGAGGACATGGTCTTGGCACCGGGAGGCGACGTGTATTTCGGACTCATCAATGGCGAAGTCGTCGCCACGTTTGCTTTGACACCCAGAAACAAGGGCGTTGTGGAACTCAACAAGATGGCCGTGCGAAACGACCAACGTTCACAGGGCTTTGGCCATCAGCTGATGGCCTTCTTGATCGACCTGTGCAATAAACGCGGCTTACAGGTCATCGAATTGTACTCTCATACTTCATTGGAAACCGCCATTCACCTGTATCAAAAATTTGGCTTCCGTGAGATTCCCATGCCCTCTGACTGCGTCTATGATCGGGCCGACATTCGAATGCAATTGAAGCTTTGAGCCTCATTCCAAGCAAAAGAAGCAAAGCATTTGGAACCCTTGACGAAGGGTTCTGAATTGCCTTTGTTGCAACTTTGCCTCGAACAGAGCAAGGCCAAACCGAGGGCCCGGAAAACGTGAAGTCGAACGCAAGCATGTCAGCAATGAAAAAGGTTCCTGTCGTCATTCTCAACGGATTTCTGGGCTCTGGCAAAACCACCTTATTTCGGAACCTGCTGGCACAAGCGAGAAAGCAGGGGCTCAATGTCAAGGCCATTGTCAATGACATGAGTGAACTCGACGTCGATGGTGAGCTTCTGGGCATCAGCGAAGCGGTGGAGGAAAACCAAAGCATCCTCGTCTCCATCCACGCCTGCGTGCTGAGCAGCGCCCAAGGGCTAGAAAAACTGGACGGGGCCATCCAGCAGCTGTGCTCCCAAGAGCATCCCGAGCTGCTCATCATCGAGACATCGGGGAGCTGCCACCCGATGCCGCTGATCGAATATTTCAAGGGGGAGCCAGACATGAAACTGACGGGCGTGTTTGCACTCGTCGACAGCCTGATGCTCAGTCAGGACTTCGACAACGCGACGCAGTTGATCCCAAGAATGCAGCACAACGTGACCACGGGGAAACGCGACACTGTCAACCTTCTCGTCGAACAGATCATGTTCAGCAGCCACGTGCTGCTCACCAAAACCGACCGCATTTCTGAAGCGCAACTCGCCCCAATCACTTCAGTCGTCCAGAACATCAACCCCTATGCAACGGCCCATTCGGTGCACTTCGGAAAGCTGGATATCCAATCGCTTGTCGAACTGCCCGAATACGGCTATTTCAATGTGGAACAGCTCATCGGGGAACTCAAACCCGCATTGGAGGCCGAGGCTGAAAGCGACAGGCCTTATGACTTGGCCACCCGCGTGATCAAGGACGACCGTCCATTTCATCCCCAACGCCTGTGGGACATTTGCCATGAACACCTCGACCAGAAGGTCTACCGAAGTAAAGGGTTTTTCTGGCTCGCAAGCCGAGACAAGCACGCCCTGCTCTGGAACCAGGCCGCCGGGGGAATCAGCCTGGAGATCATCGGGTCTTGGAGGGTCGGCATTGTAGAAGACGAGAACCACGGGATTACCGAAATGGAAATCTCCATGCTCAAGGAGATGCTGGCCAAGGAGCAAGGCCAGTTCGGCGATCGACATTGCGACCTCACCGTCATCGGGGACAAGGACGGGGTCGATCGATTTACAGAAGCCTTGTCCTCCTGCTTCCTCTCAGAGGAGGAGATTGAACTCTGGCGGGAAGGCCATGCCTTTGAAGACCCTTGGCCACAGAAGGTCGCCCGGATTTCCAGCTGAACGTTCGGTGCTCGTAAACAACACTTGGTTCAGCTTCTCAAGCAATAGAAAGCGAAAAGCAGTGATGCTTTCCGATCAAGATGCACGACGCCTTCCATGCGTGAGCGGGGGTCCAACCAAGTCCTCCACAATCTTGGCCCCCATCAAACACAAGGGAATTCCGCCGCCGGGATGCACACTGCCTCCGCAGAAATAGAGGCCGTCCAAATCTTTGGATTGGTTCCTGTGACGGAGAAAAGCTGCGGAAATTGAATTGCTCGATGCCCCATACAATGCCCCTTTCCAAGAACCCGTTGTGGTCTCAATGGTCTTTGGGGTCAGGACTTGCTCACATTGGATATTAGGCCGAAACCCCAGGGTCCTGCTGACCTTATCCAGGACACCCTCCCGCGCTTCTTCAATGGCCGATTCTGTCCAGTAGTCGGGCTCAGCAGCGACGTTGACAAGCACAAACCAATTCTCACAATTTTCTGGCGCGTCAGAGGGTATTTCCTTGCTCGTGATATTGATGTAGACTGTAGGGTCTGCACCCGGCTTGCTGCCCGTGGAGAGCGTTTTGAATTCCGCCCGGTAATCCTGACTAAACAAGATGTTGTGCAACCCCAAATTGGAATGGGTTCCCTTGACACCCCAATAGAAACTGAGCCCTGAAGTGGACCGCTCTTGTTCCACGATGCGATGGGGACTTGGTACGTCTGGGAGGAGATGTTGATACGTCAGATGGACGTCCGCATTGCTCACGACCACATCGGCGAAATGCTCCATCCCGTCGTCATCCAACACCCCAAGCACCTTGCCGTCTCGATGCAAGATTTTACTGACTGATTGACCCGTTCGAATGTTGACCCCCATTGCCAGCGCCAAGCCCTCTAAATGCTTCGGAATCGACCGCATTCCCGCAAGGGGAAGAAATGCACCGATTCCATGCTCGAGGTGGGGAATGGCGTGCAACATCGCAGGCGCACGGTGGGGGTCGCTCCCATTGTAAGTCGCATAGCGATTGAAGACCTGTTCCAACTTCGGGTGCTTCAACCGTCTGGAATTGAATTGGGCCATCGTTCCCAAGAGTGGAACCTTCCACAGGTTGGCAAGCAGCCGTCCAAGCTCTCGGGACCAATAGGTTTCCAGTCTGTGCAGGGACCTTTCCAAGAACACGCCCCGTGTCAACTCGAACGCATCCTTACTCAGGCGGAGGTGCTTCAGTGTTTTTTCGGCTGGAACCCCCCATCGGTCCGAAACTTCTGAGGCAAATCGCGATTGGCTGGACCACGCGATCAACGGCACCGCTTCATCCTCCCAGAAATAGTGGGTGCTGCGGTCCAACTTCTTGTACTCGAAAGGTTGGGGTCTCCGAGGAAGGTCAAGGGGGACGAGAGCGTCCAACTCTTCCATGAGCTCTGGCATCGTAAACAGCGATGGCCCTCGGTCAAAGCGAAACCCGGAGTCCTCGTGTTCGGCAATTTTCCCTCCGATCGTATCGCTGCGTTCGAAAATGCAAACCTCATACCCCTGCGCAGCCAAACGGATTGAAGCGGCCAAGCCACTCACACCCGCACCCACAATGATTGCCTTCGACTCGCGCATTCCATAAGAACACTGCATTCCGCAGGGTTGTTTGCCCCTCTGCGGCCGGCAAGTGTCCCCTCATGCCCCCTTGTCCACCCCTCGCCAATCCATAGGTTTCGCTCTTTTGAGCCAAGTGCACAGAAGAATGCTGATTGGAAGAGAAACCCAGCCCAAAAAATGCCAAGCTGAACAGGGCATAACCACCAGCGACAAACAACGCAGAAAGAGGATTTACGACATCAACAGGTACTCCAGGTTCTAGAACACCACCCTGCAAATAGGCCACCAACAAAAATCCGTACCAGCACAACCAGTGACCGAGAAGAGCAACACATGTGCCCACAATCACCTTCCTCGATGTACTGCAGCCCTCTCTGCTCAAAAGCAATCGCGACATCACGTAAGCCACAATGCCAGAGGCAGAACCCACATACATCCACAAGCCCCGCCAACTGTCGTCCACAAACACGAACGATGTAAACAGAAACGCAGCCAGCGCAGAAATACCGCCAAATGCACCGGCGTATTTCAATGGAAAACTGACCCTAATTGGCATCGTTATACTGAACGGCATTCACCACAGCTTGTTGCGCTTGCATCACAGAGGTGATTCATTGTTCGAGTATACTCCCAATCCCGTGCCCTTTCACTCCAGAACCAAAGCCTGGACAAACCGCTGCCCATCTCCAACGAAGTGAAGGAGAAAGGTTCCGCGATCCAAGTCTCCGAAGTCAAGCCTCCTCTCCCCTGACGCAAGGACACCCGAGCGCACGCAGCGCCCCCTCAAATCAACCAAGTGATACCTCAGGTCAGAGAACACGCCATCGAAGTTTAATTGAACCGGTCCCTGCGAGGGATTTGGATAAACATCAAAATCTGGGCGTGCAGGTGCGCTGACCGCCATCAACTCACAATCACCGCCGTAGAGGTCAATCTGAAATGTGGTGTCCAATTCCGTGACTGCGCCCTGATTCAACCCCATCAACCAATGGTTCATGTTCCATGCCGACAACTCCGTGGGGTCCTTGATACCGACCGTGATGATCTCCGTAGGGGTGCTCGTCAAGGCGAGCGAGTAGCACGCATCCTGCTCTAAACAGAATGTGGCTGACACATCCTGGTACCCTGTGCTTTCATCGAAGACCAGCACCTCGGACAGCACCACATTTCCCGCCCCATCCAAGAGGTTGACGCCCAAGGCAGAGCCCTCGATGTTGTTTGCATAAGCATAAACCTGAGCGGGAAAGCATCCGCCATCCCCATTTCCAGTCCACAGCAATTCTTGGGGGTGAAACGCCCAATTCAAAGTGCAAGCCAACTCCTCTCCGAACCCCGTCCACAGCTCCAGGAACAAATCGACAGGATCACTGCCCCCCTGCCAAGGCTCGGCCAGGTCCATGACGTGGTAAGAAGTGCCTCCAATCCCGAAGTACATCACCTCTTCATCTGCAATCACATTGCCCTCAGTATCCAAGGCCTTCCAGCCCGGGTAGCTGTATATGTTCTCAAACGACATGTTGGAACACAGCAGGTTGATTTTCTGGTTGTCAAAGGGGTCCAACCATACACCGTGCACCACCAGGTCCTCACACGCTTGAGCATGAACCCAACCGGTGAAACAAACAAGGAACAAGGCCAGAGTCAATCGCATGTGAAATGGGGTTTAAATCAAAACGAGAATGGAGAACCGATTGGTTGCTTCAAGCCCCAAGATGGCCATTTCACCCGACTGACCTCATCGCACTTCCATGGAGACAAATCTCAAGTCCAACGCGCGGCTCTGCCCCCCAATCAAGCTGGTTGGATGCCCTAGATTGCCTCTTTAAGTCAGGCAGGCCATTTGTCCTGCTCGCCATCACACGAGAACGCCACCTCCGCCGCACCCCACAACAACCGACCTCATCATGGGATTCAACATCGTACTCGTGGAGCCTGAAATCCCCACCAACACCGGCAACATCGGCCGCCTGAGTCTCGCTTCCGGCTCCACCCTCCACCTGATCAAGCCCTTTGGGTTCGACATCACGGACTCCCGCCTGAAGCGCGCGGGACTGGACTATTGGCAGCACTTGGACGTCCGCACATACGAGAGCCTCGAAGACTTCATGTCCACCCACCGGGGTGCGCATTTTGCCTTCCTCTCCAGCAAGGGCAACCAATCCTATTGCGACATCGACTACCGCGACGACATGTTCTTCGTCTTTGGCAAAGAGTCTGTGGGACTCCCCAAACACCTGACCGACCAGCACGCCGACCGCCTGTACAAGATCCCCATCCTAAGCGAGTACATCCGCAGCCTCAACCTGGCCAACGCCGTCAGCATCATCGTCTACGAAGGCCTCCGCAACCTGGGCCTCCCAAGCACCCCACCAGCACCCTAAGCATCAACGCATCGGGGGTTGCTGGCAACGCCATTTTTGGGAGCAAGGCGGGAGACGGCTTAGCTTGGGCTTTGGCTCAAGCCGGGAACCGAATCACAACATGACCCGAACCCTTCTCGCACTCGCGGCCACTGTCGCGGCACTCACTCCCGTGCGCTCCCAGTCCGAATGCGACGGACAGCGCTATCGCTATACCTCCGCTTACGACAACGTGTCCGTCTCCGAAAACCACGTCTACGGGAGCAACACCAATGTCTTTGGCGCAGATACAGAACTGAGGTTCGACTTCTACGAAGCTGTGGGCAACGCAGAAACAGACCGTCCACTGCTCATCATTGCTCACGGGGGCTTCTTTCTGACGGGTTCCAAACAAGGACCCGAAATCGTGCCTTTGTGCGAGGACTTTGCCCGCATGGGCTATGCGGTGGCCAGCATCTCCTACAGACTGGGCATCCTGAACATCTTCGAACTTGAAAACGAACTCATCGATGCGGTGTGGCGCGCCGTTCACGATGGCCGTGCCGCTGTCCGCTACTTCCGGAAATCTGTCGAGGAGGAGGGCAACCCGTGGGGCATCGACTCCGACCGAATCTACATGGGGGGCATTTCAGCAGGGGCCTTCCTCGCCCTCCATCACGCCTATGTCGATGACGATTCTGAGGTGCCGACCAGCATCAACCAGTCCCAATCCGGAATGGGGGGCGGCCTCGAAGGCGAGTCGGGAAACCCCGGATACAGCTCACAGGTCGCCGGCATCTTCAACATCTCTGGCGCCCTCAAGGATGCTGGGTGGATGCAACCCGACGACGAACCCTTGGTCTCCATCCACGGCACCAACGACGGCACCGTGCCCTATGGCACAGGCTCTGTTTCGCTGATCGGAATACCCGTCACAGAGGTCAATGGAAGTGCCACCATACATGAAGAAGCAGACGACATAGGCCTGGACCATTGCTTCATCACCATCGAAGGCGCAGGCCACGTGCCTCACGTGACCAGTGGAGATGCATATGACGTGACCGTGTCCACCATCGCCGGGGCCCTCTCCTCTTGGATCTGCGAATCCTACGAAGACCAATGCGGAGAGTATGACTACACCAGCAGCGTCACTGAACACACTGCCGTGAAGGTGAACATGTATCCCAACCCGAGTGAAAACGGAAAGGTCACCGTGTCACAAACGAACGCAGAAGGCCCTTGGCAAGCGCGCATCCTCGACATGCAAGGCCGCGTGGTCAATACGCAAATCCATGTCGGACCGCAGGCGACGTTGAAGCTCAGCACGCTGCCGATGGGGCTCTATGTTATCGAGGTCGCTGAATGGGGCTGGCGCCAGCCACTGGTCCTGCGCTAAAACAGGCGCTGACTCAGTGGACAAGGAGCTTCATGGCCCGTCCATTGTCCGCTGAAATCAAGAACATGCCCCGATGCCAGTCGCTGACGTCGATGGGCTGTCCCGTCCACCACACTTCCCGGACAAACCGGCCCTGTGCATCGCGCACCTGAAGGCGGGTCTGCTCCGCACAGTTCAGCACCCGAAACGACCCCTGCGCCGGGTTAGGAGCAAGCGTCCACCCTTCGTTTTGGGCATCGTGAAACGCGAAGGCTTCCTCGGTACCGACCAAGTCGCCATAAACGAAGTACTCGTATTCGGCGCGCTCCGGCATCAGTTTGACCGCCTCCGAATTGGAAGCGCGGACGTAAAACAAAAACGGCTCCTCTGCCCCGTCCGGAATGGCAACTGAGTACACCCCGTCTCCGGCCTCGACATCGCCCATGGTCCCGTTGTCCGACATCGCCATGCTCTGGAAGTCTCCAGCGTATGGCGGGTTGGTCCACATCAATTCAACAGACTCCGCATTCAATGCGCTAGCCTGTATGACGCCCCCAACCGCCTCCACCTCCCCGATGGTCGGCGTCAGCACGTTGATTTCCGGATGCGCAGAGAGAAAGGCAACCCGGGGTTCTATTGTACTGATGATTCCAGCAAAGCCCCAATCCGCCCAAAATGCCTGGTCCACATTTTCGTAGAACTGCCAAGGCCCAAACAGGCTGTTGCCATCGCTCACGGCGGCATCTGCCACCAACGCCTGCATGGCGTCAATCTCCTGATTCAGCGAGGCCACATCCATCGACTCATTCAGAATGGTTCTGATGTGGGCCAAATACAGTCTGCGGTATTCTGGCTGACTGAACAGGTAGTCTGTGAGCGGCCGAGGGGACCATTGCCATCCGCCTGAGAAAAACGGATCGAAGTGATACACATCGTTGGGACTCCAGAAGCTGTAACCCAGGATGGCACCCACAAAGGAGTTGTCCAAGTCCCAGGGAATCATCTGAAATCGGTTCTCCTCGTCCTCGTAGAGGTAGTAGTTGTGGACGTAGTAGCCGTTGTATGTATCCAAATTGCTGACCACTGCGTTCACCGCCAATGCCCAAAGAACGCGGTCGATGTTGAGGACATCACCTAGGTTCTCCGGATTGAAATGCAGCGTGGTGATGAGGTTTAACAGGTCGTACCAACCCTCTTCCGACTTCATCGTGTAGCTGTCGTAATAGGACTCCACATTGGGCCCGAGGTAATCGAGATTGGGCTCTCCCCCTGGTGTTCCCGGACCACTCTCACTGCAAAAAACACCGGCCCCATCGCACTTAAACAGAACCCCATCGTCCTCACCGAAGTGCTTCTCGACGAACTGCTTATTGATGCTTTCTGTGTTCACATAGAGCCCAGTGTAGTTGTCTTGGGTATACAGCTTAACCAAGTTTATTTGCGGTGTGGGTAGGTATTTCCGGTAAATCCGACTTGCCAAGTACTCCTTGCAATAGGTAGGGTCCATCCACGAATTGGCGAGCTTGACCTTGTTGTACCCCATCAGTTGCTGACCCAAAACCCAGTGGTTGAAGTCCAGGTTGTACGGAAGCTTCACGCTTCCAATCTCCAGAGGCAAACAGAAGGTCGAGTTTCCCTTGTAACGCGTCCCCACAGTGCCCAGAACCTCTCCATCCATCTCCACGGTTGCTGGGATGCGCAAAGAAGGGTTGTTGAAGAACGCATCGACCAAGACATCGTGATAGTTGTCGTCCTGAAACGTGACGTGCATTTCGCGCAGAATCGAAGGGTCATACAGCCCCCCGGGAGCATCATACAGTGCCTGGGGGTTGTACACGGAAATGGATTGAGACCATGCAGGACCCACCGCGAAACACAAGCACACAAGCAAAAACAATTGCAACACCTTCATGACAGAAAGTTACGCCCGCGACTCAAGATGGATAGTATTAGGGTGACCAGCCCTTCAACCAGTGCAGGTTCATACCTCGAATGCACCCCAGTTTTCCGTATCTTCTTTTGGCCAAATCGTGCACATCACCTCAGACGTTGCCAGCCTCAACAGACGCATGAACCTGATTTCATCGCTTCGCTCTGTTTTTATTGCATTCAGCACATGCTGCATGTCCTCCACCGTGCATGCCGCCATTGAAGGGTGCACCGACCCCACCGCGTGCAACTACAATGCCGATGCCACCGTTGACGATGGGTCTTGCGTCCCCATGGGGTGCATGGATTCAGATGGCCTGAATTTCAACCCCAACGCAGGATGCCAGACCACCTGCATTTATCCGGGAGACTGCGGCCTGAGCGTCACCATCAACACCCAAATCGCGTATGGTTTCAGCGACGCGTTCGGGCTCGCTCAAGCCGATGTGCACATGCCCATGGACCTGCTGGACATCAGCGAATCCATGATGATGATTGTCGGGGGAGACGACAATGCCAACGGGGCCACAGGCCCCAACAGTGACCACCACATCCTCTGGGTCGCCCAAGAAAACATCAGCATTCAATTTGCCTTTGCTGTCGCATCGTGGGACGCAGGCATCCAGTATGACTGGCCCTATTACGCCATCAACGGAGACACCATCCTCCTCAATTAGGATGCTGGGGATGATCCTTTTCTCGGGTTCTGGATGGTGGAAAACGCCAATTGGAACCCCAACATCGATCTCATGGTCCCCAACCCGGACGCCATCCCTTATCCTGGGTTTGGGGCGAATCAGGTGTTTTCACCCATGCTGCTGAAAACCCCATTGGAACTAACAGAAGGAGACACACTGACCATTGGGGTTCATTCCGCTGACAACGAGTATGGAGAAGTGGTATTGGCCCTGACCGGGATGCTCTGGACCGCACATTGCACGCCTGAACCTGAGGACATGTGGGGATGCAAGGAGGTCGCAGTCTGCAACTTCGACCCCTTCGCAGGCTGCGACGACGGGTCCTGTGCCTTTTCCGAGCCCAGCGTCGACATCACCACCCACCCCTGGAGCATCCACTCCACCCCCAATGACGAGTGCTCCAGCTGGAGCTCTTCATTCACCATCCAACTTGAGCCGGACGGAACAGCGTGGTACGTCTTCCTCTACGACCAGCACCCGCTCTTCGGCCAGCCCCAACCCTGCGGTGTCTGGAGCATGTGCGGGGACCAGTTCTACCTCTACGGGACCGCTGAACCCTTCAGCTTCCAATGGAACGGGTCCACCTATCCCATGAACCCAAACAACAACGTTTGGACAGGGACCTTCATATACGGGCCCACCGCTTCGCAAATCGAAATCTGGAGTGATGGGTATGTTGCGCACATTGCAGGAACCGCATCCAACGCCGAGACCGGAGACAACTGGTGCTTTGAAATGCTCTGGCGGGTCATAGACTGCATGGACCCCGTGGCCTACAATTACAACGTCTAAGCCCTCCTTGAATCGGGGTGCTGTGTCTACGAATTGACCAACGTCCCAGGTTGCACTGATGCCAATGCCGTCAACTACCAGCCACTTGCAACATACGACGATGGATCCTGCATCAACAACGAGACCACCGGGTGCACTTATTCCAGCGCGCTCAATTTCAACCCCGATGCGCAGCTCGACGACGGATCCTGCGCCTTTGAGGCAATATCGAACCCCTGTCCTGCAGACGTGGACCTCAACGGGATTGTCTCCATTCCGGACTTGCTGATTATCCTGGGCTCGTTTGGTGACACCTGTGAGTAAATCCGAGGTAGATTAAACGTACACTGTCATTCAGAGGCCCCTTCCTCTGTGGAAATTCCGCTGGCGCGATCGATGAGATCCTCCATCATTTCCTCGCCTTTCTGGTCGGGCGGACCTCCTTGAGCGCGGGAAAATCCGTAAGGCTGGTCCAGCCCGTTGTCGACCAGTGAAAAACGGAAGATATAGTCGTCCGCTGCCTCGCCGCGGCCGCTGAAGGTTCCGAACCGGAGGTCGTTGAGCTGGAGTGATCCATCCTCGCGCACAACAACGTTAAAGC
>CACAUH010000043.1 GCA_902535565.1 uncultured Bacteroidota bacterium
CATCACAGAAATGGCAGGAGTCGGCAATGGTTTAAAGCACAGTTTTCAAGGCATTTGGTTCGATTATGACAGGGATGGCGATGAAGACCTGTGGGTTGTCAATGACCGCACAGTTTTTCCAAATGCCCTTTACGAAAATTTGGGGGGTGACACGTTCATTGATGTCGCACCGACTGTTGGTGCAGCCCAATTAATTGATGGGATGACTGCCACTGTGGGAGATTATGACAATGATGGTGACATGGAGCTGTTTTGCACCAACATTGAAGACCAGCCCAACATTGCATTGGACTGGGAAGGCTCAGCCTACCAGGAGGTTGGTCCTGAGGTTGGACTCGATGGCAGTCGCTACAGTTGGGCAGGGTGTTTTGTGGATGCAGACGGTGATATGTGGAGCGACCTGATGGTGGCGACCTATCGGTTTCCGATTTCCATTCCTTATGACAATTATTTCTACATGAATACGCAAGAGGGGAATGCGTTTGTGGACACTACTTCATGGGGACTGCCCCACTCATACACCCAGCTATACTGCCTTGGGGTTTGCGACATTGACCATGACCTTGCACCTGATGTTGTTGGGTATGGCAACATGCCCATTGTTCAGATACTGCGAAATGGAACAGCAGACATAGACAATCCGCCCAATCGGCTTGCTGTTCACCTCTGTGGAACGGAGACCAACCGCTTGGCCATTGGTGCCGAAATTCAGGTTCACGCAGGCGGTGTGACCCAGGAACAATTCGTGAGCAGTGGGTCTGACTATATGACTCAGCAGGCCTTCACACGTTATTTTGGTTTGGGCAATTCTACCACGGTGGATTCTGTGATTGTTCGCTGGAGGGGTGGCGGTCGAGAGGTCTGGTATGACTTGGATTCCAATTCAGAGCTGTTTTTGATTGAAGGCAGCTCGACGGCTCAGATCGATATTGAGGGAACATCTTGTATCGGTGATACGGCATGGGCGACTGCTCCATATGAAGCGCCTGTAGTTCGATGGAATGGCAATGTGGTCGACTCTCCCACCATTGCTTTGACGGAATCGGGAACCTACGTGGTCGAGTGTGAATGGCTCGGGGGATTGTTTACGTGGACCGATTCCATTGAATGGGAGGTCGCGGTTCCTCATGAGCTGGATGTGGATTGGTTAGGACCGCTTTGCCACGGTGACCAGGGAACCTTGGGTTGGGTTGCTCAGGAGGGACTTGTTGTTGAATTTGAAGGGCAGAGTTGGGGTGGCGACGAATCTGGTGTTTTGCACCTTGGAGGGCAAGTGTCTTTCGATACGTTTGACCCCGCGACGGGATGCACTTTTTCTCATCTAGTGTTGCTCCCTGAGCCTGTGGAATTGGGGGTGGTTTTGGACTATTCTCCTGCCCTCTGTCATCATGATTTAGCCCAAATGGAGGCCATGGGGTTTGGTGGAGTGCCGGGCTACTTATTCGATTGGGGTGGTGCAGATCCCGATGGCTTACCTGAGGGGCAGGTTGATTTTACAATGACTGATGCCAACGGCTGTGTATTGGATTCTACGCTGAATGTGGCCATCCCTGACCCCATTGTAGTCGAGGTTGATGTGGTTCAGGAAGATGAAGGGAATGATGGAAGCTTGACCTTGGATATTTCCGGGGGAAGTCCACCTTATTCAGTGCTGTGGAGTACCGGAGCGGAAGGAGATACCGCTATTTTTGAGTTGGGTCAGGGGCCGTACAGTTGGGTTGTGGAGGATGTCAACGGGTGCCTTTTTCTCGGCCTTCAAGAAATTGTCAATCTAGATGTTCTTTCCGAGGGAGGGGGGGCTTTGCCTTGGAGCTTGCAATCAACAGAAGATGGATGGCGCTTGGTGGGCACCCCTATAGAGGGAGATTGTTTTGAGGTCTATTCCCTTTCCGGAAAGCGTGTGTTATTCCGCCCGCTGGTATCAGGACTCCCCATGGAGTTTGAGCGGAATTCCTTGCCGCCACACGGCGTGCTTCGGATTCTCGGTGCAGGTGGAGCGCTCCGATTCAGTCGTGTTTACTGAGCCACAATTGTGCCTGCACCTTTGAGAACGGCCACTTCTGACTCTGGGTCTTCCGCTTTGAAAACTGAGGATCCTGCGACCAGAACATCCGCACCGGCAGAAACAAGTGCAGCCGCATTCTGCCTCCCTACCCCTCCATCTACTTCAATCATAAAGGAGTGTTCAGATGCCTTGCGCATGGCATCCAATCGCTTCACTTTGTCAATGGTTGTTGGAATGAACTTCTGTCCGCCAAATCCTGGATTGACGCTCATGATGCAGACGAGGTCAAGGTTGCCCAGAACTTCCTCGATGGCATATAGCGGTGTGTGAGGGTTGAGCGCCACCCCGGCCTTCATGCCGGCTTCCTTGATTGCAGCAAGCACTCGGTGGAGGTGTGTACATGCCTCCGCGTGCACGGTCAGAATAGAGGCATTGAGGTCAGCAAACGTCTGGATGTAACGGCTGGGCTGTTCAATCATTAAGTGAACATCTAGGGGCTTGGTCGCATGACGTCCAATGGCTGCGATAACAGGCATGCCGTAGCTAATGTTGGGCACGAAGGTTCCATCCATTACGTCGATGTGGTGCCAGTCTGCTTCACTTCGTTCCACCATTTGCACATCCCGCGCAAGGTGGGCGAAGTCTGCAGCGAGCAAGGAAGGGGCAATGAGATGGGCCATGGTGCAAATTTGCTTCCGTTCTTTGGAAGGAAGCGAATATTGCAATATGGCTTTATCGACAGTTCGCAATGCAGGTGTGGACAGCGCAAGTGATTTTCAGGTCATTGGTTTGACTGGTGGTATGGGTGCTGGGAAATCTGTTGTGGCTCGGATCCTCAATGGAATGGGCCATCCTGTTTATGACGCGGATGCAGCGGCAAAGCGATTGTACGATTCGGATGCAGGTCTGTTAGAGGCTGTTGTTGAGCGATTTGGTCGAGCCGTTTTGGATGCCTCTGGGGTTTTGGACCGCGGCCAATTGGCTCAAATTGTATTTTCTGATGTCAAGGCCCTTGACGCCTTGAACGCCCTTGTGCACCCATTGGTCTCGAAGGATTTTCAACTGTGGAGCAAAGGACATCGCCTTGGCGGGGTTCGGTATGTTTTTCGAGAGGCTGCCATTTTGTTTGAATCTGGATCAGACCAAGGTTGTGATTTGGTGTGGGGCGTTCAGGCTCCGCTTTCTTTGAGGGTGGATCGTGTTCGGAGCAGAACGGGGTTGTCCGAAGATGATGTTCTTCAGAGGATGGCTCGCCAATGGCCAGAAGAAAAGGTGCTTGAGCGCTGCGATGCAGTGGTCTTGAACGATGGCAGAGCCTCTGTTGTTCTTCAGGTTATGGGGCTCCTTAGTGCATTGGAGGCTGGGCTGCATTCCAGATGAAGGGGGCTCGGTTTTTTTTGTTCCTCAGATCAACATCCTTGGTCGCGGATGTTCACGGTTTTCGGATAATAGGTTTTGGCTGCGGAGCAGGCTGTCAAGGTTGAATCTTTTCATTCGCAAACAAGGCGGTGACTGGCTTTCCTCCTGCAAGCAAGGCCCCTCGGAACATGCCAAGGGTATTCATGGAAAAGACGGGGTTCCCCAAGTGGTCGATGGCAACGACGCCCCCATCTCCCCCGAGGGCGGCCATTTCTTGATGAATTGTTTCGTCTGCGGCGTCTGTCAAGGACGTTCCAGCGTGAAGCATTCTCGCATGTATATCGTGGGCAACGTTCGAGCGAATGAAGAATTCTCCCCATCCAGTGGCAGAAACCGCGCAGGTTCTATCATCAGCCCATGTCCCGGCCCCGATGATTGGGCTGTCCCCTATTCGGCCATGCCGCTTGTAGGTCATGCCTCCGGTTGAGGTTCCTGCAGCCAGGTGCCCCTGTGAGTCGAGGGCGACACACCCCACTGTTCCAAATTTCTCCTGGATGGTGTCGCGCGCGAGTGCACGCTCGAAACGGGCTTTTGCTTTTTGGGTGTGAAACCATCCTGGTTCGGCGGTTTTAGCCCCCACGGATTGAGCGAATTCACTTGCGCCGTGGCCACTGAAGAAGACGTGTTCAGATTTTTCCATGACGGACATCGCCACTTGAATGGGGTGGCGGAATCCTTGGAGTCCAGTCACTGCTCCACAATTCCGGTCAGATCCACGCATGATACTCGCATCCAATTCGTGGGTGCCCGATGCAGTGTAGACTGAGCCCCTTCCCGCATTGAACAGGCTGTCGTCCTCCATTAATGCGATGGCTGTGACCACGGCGTCAGTCGCACTCCCCCCCTGCTCCAGCACGTGTCCGCCGGCCTCCAATGCCGCAGTTAAGGAAAGTCGATAGGCGGCCTGTTGTTCTGTGCTGAGGCTTTCGGTTCCAAAATGACCGGCGCCGCCATGAATGGCAATGGACCAGCGGGCCTCATTGCCCTCTGCTCTCTGTGTTTGTTGTGTATTTGAGAGGTCGTTGGGGTTGGAATTGCAGGCAATCAGAAGAACACCAAATCCGAAAAACAGACATTGTCGCATGTGGAAAGTTACTCATGGGGGGTAAGCCGTGTTCGTGGCCTATTTTGCCCCTATGATGGAGCATTGGCATTGGTGGACGTTGGTTGTGCTTGTCTTGTTGATTGGTGAAGCGTTCGTTCCGGGCTTGGTGCTTGGCTCGCTTGCTGTCGGTGCCTTGGCTGGTGGCCTGGCGAGTTTGATAACGGAATGGTGGGAATACCAATTCGTCTCCGCATCTGTAGGCGCATTGTTGTCCTTGGTATTCTTGCGTCCCCTTGCCATGAGGACTTGGTTCAGTGGAGACTCAGTGGCCACTGGAGTCGATGCACTACCGGGGCGCAGGGTGCGGGTTACCGAGGCGTTCAATCCCTTATCAGGCCGCGGTCGCGGTCGTTTGGATGGGGATGATTGGCTTCTGGAGTTTCCCAAAGACTGGCCTGGTCAGCGCAATGAAGGTGAAGTCGGATTGAATGACCCGGCCAACATTGCAGTGGGCGACCTCCTCGAGGTGGTCCGTGTCGAGTCGAACGTGCTCATCGTCATCCAACCCTCAAACCCTTGATTCTTATGGAAGGTTTCTCTTTTATTTCTATTACACTTCTGATTCTGGCTACTGTTGTCGTCGTAAGAGGCTTGCGCATTGTAAAGCAGAGCGAGGCCATGGTCATTGAGCGGCTTGGTCGTTATCGAACCACATTGACAGCAGGCATTAACATCATCATTCCTTTCATTGACCGTCCGCGTGCAAGTGTCTGGCGCTATGCGAAAGAAGACAGTTTTGGGGAGCGTGTGATTGCGTATCGCATGATGGAACGCATTGATTTGAGGGAGACTGTTTTTGACTTTCCTCGACAGAGTGTCATTACCCGGGATAATGTGGTGACAGAGATCAACGCCTTGATTTATTTCCAGGTGGTAGATGCGGTGAAAAGTGTCTATGAGATTAACAACCTGCCCAATGCAATTGAGAAGCTGACCCAAACCACCTTGCGTAATGTCTTGGGTGAGTTGGACTTGGATGAATGTTTATCAAGCCGCGATACGATCAACACCAAGCTTCGCGCCATTCTTGACGAGGCCACCAACAAGTGGGGGGTCAAGGTGAACCGGGTCGAATTGCAAGACATCAATCCCCCCCAGGACATCAAAGAGGCAATGGAAAAGCAGATGCGGGCCGAGCGAAGCCGCCGTGCACAAATTATTGAAGCAGAGGGAACCAAAACCGCCGCCATTCTTGAGGCTGAGGGCAGAAAGGGCGCCGACATCAACCAAGCTGAAGGCGAGCGACAGGCTACCATTCTCGAGGCAGAGGGTCAGGCAGAAGCGCGCTTGAAAGTGGCCATTGCTGAAGCGGAATCTATTAAAAAAGTGGCCGAGGCTGTTTCTCAGACCAAGGCCGACCCCACGCAATACCTGATTGCGATTCGCTATGTGGAGGCGTTGGAAAAGATGATGGAGACATCGAATGACAAGTCTCGGGTTGTTTTCATGCCATACGAGGCCAGCGGCATGCTAGGCAGTGTGGGGAGCATCAAGGAATTACTGAAAGATTGAACGGTGCCAGACTAACCGAGGTATTCGAGTTTCTTCGAACTGCGCACCGAGCTGAGCCTGTCTCTTCATTGCGCGAGCGAAGGGCCCTTCTTGCTGATATGCTGCGGGGCCTTCGCTAGCATGAACAGGCCTTGCTCGACGCATTGCATCAGGATTTGGGAAAGCCGGAGGCTGAGGCGCGATTGACTGAGTTTTTTCCCATTAGAAAGGAGATTTCGTTCATTCGCCGGCACCTTGGAGAGTGGATGCGACCCGATCGGCGGCCCACCCCGTTATCATTGTTTGGGACTGTTTCGGAAGTCGTGAATCAACCGAAAGGGGTTGTCTTGGTCATTGCACCTTGGAACTTCCCCTTGCTTCTGACGATGAAGCCTGTAATTGCCGCTTTGGCGGCGGGTAACCGGGTATTGGTCAAGCCACCTGAACAAGCGCCAGCGACATCTAAGGTGATGGCGGATTGGATGGCCAAATCCTTGCCAAAGGACCGTGTGCAAATGATTCTTGGCGGGCCAGATGAGGCAGCACATTTGACAACGTTGCCCTTTGATCACATCTTCTTTACTGGAGGCACGGTGACGGGCAGGAAGGTGATTCGATCAGCAGCCGAGAACTTGACACCGCTGACCCTTGAATTGGGTGGCAAGAGTCCCGCGATTGTCGATGGGTCGATGAGTCCTGATTTGGTGGCTGGACGGATATGTTGGGGTAAAGCCCTGAATTCTGGTCAAGTGTGCATTGCGCCTGATTATTTGCTGGTGAAAGACACGGCAATGGAAGACACATTGTCGGCTTTGGTTCGAACTTGGGATCGGTGGTTTGGAGATGATGTGGCTGCATCGAATTCGTATGCGAGGGTAGTCAATGAACGGGAATTTGACCGCCTAGTGGAGACCCTAGATGATGCGGTTTCTAAAGGAGCCACGGTTCGCTATGGGGGGGCGCACGACAGGACCCGTCTTTTCATGGAGCCGACCATTTTAACCGGTGTAAATTCGGGCATGCGGGTCATGCAGGAGGAGGTTTTTGGCCCGCTGCTTCCTGTGATGAGTTGGTCTGACTCTACCGAAGTCCCTGATATTGTTGCGGAAGTGAAGGATCATCCATTGGCGATGTATATTTTTTCGAAGCATCGGCGGTCGATCAGGATGTGGCTTGGGGCATCGCGTTCCGGGACGGTCGGTATCAGAGAAGTGGTGGTCCATTTTTCCAACCCGAGTCTTCCCTTTGGCGGTGTTCAGGCCAGTGGTTCAGGGCGTTCTAACGGAAGGGCGTCTTTCGATGAGTTTTCCAATCAGCGGAGCGTACTCAGGAAACGACTTCCGTTTACATTGGTGCCCCTCTCCTTTCCTCCGTTTGATTCACCAAAGGAGGCTTTGGCCAGGTGGATTTCAAGGCGCCTCTGACCGCGTCCTGACGTATCTTGCGCGGGCATGCTCGTGCAAACGCATTTTCCGAGGAAGTTGGCGCCACAGCGTTACGACCAATATCTGGCTTCTGGATGGTTCCGGGGAAGTGTTATGCTCTACAAAGTGGACCTCTTGTGTATTGAGTCGGGCATTTTCGGCGTGGTCAATGTCCGGATGAATTTGGACCGTTTTGAGCTGAAAAAGAGCCAGCGAAAAAGAATTGCCCGCTGTGACCGTCGGTTTTCTTTTAGCATAGGCCGGGCCAAGCCCGATGCCGAGAAGGAGGCACTGTACGCCTTGCACAAAAAGCGGTTCAAAGGATTCATACACCCCACCCTAAACGAATACCTTACCAGTGGATTCCACAGAACGGTCTTTGATACGCGTGAGGTTTGCGTGTACGATGGAGACCGTTTGGTTGCCGTGAGTTATTTCGACATGGGAGAGCGTTCCATGGCGAGCCTCATAGGACTTCAACATCCGGATTATCGGAAGTTTGGTTTGGGGATTTACACGATGCTCAAAGAAATCGAGTTCGGTTGTTCTGCGGGTTTCAAATGGTACTACCCAGGTTATGTTCTCGATCTCCCTTCTGATTTTGACTATAAGCTTTCTCTTGGGGAATTTGAGTATTACACCGCAACGAAACGTTGGGGGGCGTATCGAAATTTTGATCCTTCGGGAACCACTGGTTTTCAGGTGCGGAGGTCCATGAAGGATTTGAAATCTGGACTTGATGCCTGCGGCATTCCAAGCACGGAACGGTATTACCCGTATTTCTCTTTGGGTTTTATGGCGCCTTGGCAACTTGAATTTTTGACCATGCCCCATTTCTGCGAGTTGGCTGAGGTGGATGGGCGCAGGCTCATTGTGGGCTATGAGCCGCTTCTCAAAGAGTTTCGACTGCTTGATGTCGGGCACACAGATCAGTTTAGTCATTTGGTTCGCATGGACCACAGCGCGGGCTTAAGCAATGAAGGCCTGCATCTGATGGAGATGTTACAGGTCCGTCGTGTTGTGAAGGCTTCTGAAGACTTGGGCGCCCTTCTGGGCCATCTGGTGGCGAAGGGCTGGGGCCGTCCGCCAGGGATGGCTTGATTGCGCCGTCCGTTGACGAGATTGCAAACATGAAATTGGGATCGTGGAATGTGAATGGCGTTCGCGCCGTTGTCAAGAAGGATTTTGGTGATTGGCTCGCTGAGAGTGGCCTCGATGTGTTGGGGTTACAAGAGACCAAGGCACAGGATGATCAAGTGAGGGAGGCCCTTTTTGACCTTGGTGTGGACTGGCATATATACAGTTCAAGTGCCGTCAAAAAAGGCTATAGTGGAACGGCAATCCTGTCGCGCAAAGAACCTGAGGTCGTGTCGCACGGTATAGGTGTGGAGGGTTTGGATGAGGAGGGTCGGGTCACGGCCGCTGATTTCGGCGATTTTCATTTCGTCACAGTGTACACGCCCAACAGTTCTTCAGGATTGAAACGCCTCCCGTTTCGGATGGAATGGGACGTCGCATTCAAATCCTACCTCCAGCGTCTTGCAGAGCAGAAACCTGTAGTGTGCTGTGGAGATCTCAATGTGGCGCATCGCCCGATTGACCTAGCGCGTCCCGACGCGAATTACAACAAGACACCGGGCTACACGCAGGATGAAATCGATGGCCTTACCTCTCTTCTGGACGGGGGATTTGCGGACGTTTGGAGAATGCAAAATCCAGACCGGGTGCAGTATTCTTGGTGGAGTTATCGCGGAGGGGCCCGAGAAAAGAACGTGGGTTGGCGTTTGGACTACTTTTTGGGGTCCGAATCTGCCCTGCCCCATTGCGGGCCTGTTGAGATTTTGACATCGGTGCATGGATCGGACCACTGCCCTGTGGTCATGGAATACGCCTGCTAATCAGTTGCGCATCAGTGTGATGGTGCCCTGAGATGTTCTCAAGAAGTATTGCCCGCTGTTGGGCAGGTAAAGCCTGAGCTCATGTTGCAGGCAGCGGCCGGAGTCAATGCGTTTTCCTGTGGCATCAATCAGTTCATAGTCACCAATTGGATTCGAAGCACGTGCCGCAATCTGTCCAGAAGCACTCGGGTTTGGCCACGCTGTGAGGCTGATCACATCTTTTTCATTGACGGCATCAACACCCAAGCTGATTGTGGTGGTTGCGATGCGCTCAGGGATGGGCGCAAATTCAGAATACAGGGTTCGGAACCCATCGATGAGACTGTCCCCTTGAAGCTCCAGCATCGGGGCGACCCATTTGGGTGGAAGACTTTGGTACCATACGGTGACTTCGACCTCGAGGGTTCCACTGTCTTCCCAACCGCTGGGCAACAGGTAGTTGACTTTATCAGAGCCAGAACCCTCTTCTCCTTCTGTGTTGAAGTTGAAGTTGGGGTCGGAGAGCGCTGCGCCGACGATGGCCGTGGTGTCATACACGACATGGGCGGTGCTGAATCCTCGGGGTGTCAATCGGTTGTCCTTTAAGTGGGCGTGGGCGCGCTCCAAGAGTGTGGTGGGGTCCCCGTTGACATCGCCCAGAACGAGTTCATAGATGACGACGCGCTGGTCGTCTTCCACGATGTCATGGTGCGGTTCCCATGGGTTGTCTTCTTGGCCGAGGATGTGGCCCGTGTTTGGGTTCCATGCGCCAGAGTGGAAAAGCGTGTCCCCTGCTGCCGACATGGACACTTCAATCCAGGCTCGGCGTGCTGGATAGCCCGATGGGAATTTGTGTCCGGCCTTGTTGGTCACGGTGACTTCTACCCTGGGCAAACCGTCGTCGAGGACCGCCAAGGCATCGAGGTCGAGGGTCTGCTCCTGAAGCATGGCCAGGGTGCGATTGATGGTGCTGTCGAATTGGGATTCTGTGGCAGCGAGTTCAAGCGAGTCCACATTGTTCCGAAGCATCCGAAGCATGTGGGTGTTGGCCCCGACGAAATAGTGCAGGCTATACGGTGAACGGGGTTGCAGCCAAGCATATCCACTGGCAATGGTAACGGGATCGTCAATCTGTGGCATGTGGCAGCCCTGGCACTCCTGCTTCTCTGGTCCAGATTCAAAGACAGAGTTGACCCATTCGTGATAGGTGGCCTGTTCGATGACGGTTTCACCGGTGTATTCGCCATCGAGGTCCACACTCGAGGTGACCAGGCTGTGACATGCAGCACAGCTTTCAGACTTCGAAATGTGTTCGCCGAAAACAGGCATGAACCCGACAAAGCTTTGCATGGGTTGCCACTGGATTGGGTAATCGTCTTTTCCTCCTCCGTATTGACCATAAATGGTGTCCTCCACAAAGTTCATTTCACCACTGAACAGGGTACCAATGCCGTTTGCATCTTGTTGGTGACAAACGTTGCAGTTTACGCCATCTAATGCAAGGCTGTCTGTCAGTGATTCGAGGAGTGAGTAATATTCTGCCCCATCATGGTGAGCAGCAAAATGGCCCACAGGGGCATGACAGCTTGTGCATTTGTCCTCTAGTCCTGCTGCATGGGATGGGTTGGTGATGACCTCATGGCGCACTTTGGCCCGCCAGAATGGGTCTTTTGTGCTGTTGGCCATGATGGAGCTGCGCCAATCGTCCACGACGTTAACGTCCCAGCCGTCGGGCATGGGTTGCATGGGAAAGGTTTGGCCAGCGATGGAAGCGAGACCGTTGGGGTCTTTTCCGTGGCATCCGGCACATTTGCCTGAACCAGAGAACAGGGAGTTGAGTGTGTCAGGCAATCCACCGAGGAGGTCTCTGTAAATGACGCCCTCCAATCCGTGATGGTAGTTCGCACGCTGTGATTCGTTCGCGGACAGGGTCACCACGGCACTTGTGGAGACCACTGCGATAAGAATCAATGCGATGCCAACTGACCGGTTCATGTTGTAAGTAATGAAGAACCCCGCTCCGTTGCCGGGCGGGGTCCTTAAAC
>CACAUH010000044.1 GCA_902535565.1 uncultured Bacteroidota bacterium
ACCGCGTATAGCAACCAAGGGCTCCAGACCAATTGTGGAACGAGCGGAGATCAGGTCCGACAAGTTTCGCTGGACAATTGGGAGCAGCTTGGTGGATGACAAGTGGTCCAAAACATCCCGCAGATGATCGGCTGCATGGACGGTCACCTCCTTGAGCAAGCCTGCTTCCAGTGCTGATTCTCTGGGCAGAATGACCGGGCCCACATTGGGTGACTGGGCCACTTCGGCCAAGGCGAGGCCGCCCCGCACAGGCCGGAGGGCGCCATCCAGAGCGAGCTCTCCCATGCTCAAGATGCATTCGACTGGACCCGCGTCGATCTGTTCTGAGGCTGCCAGTATGCCCAGAGCTAGGGGCAGGTCATATACTGCGCCCTCCTTGCGCAATCCGGCAGGAGCGAGATTGATGGTGATGCCCTTTCCTGGCCACCGAAACCCCAGGTGCTCAATGGCGCTTTTGATGCGCTGTTGGCTTTCTCGAACGGCGCTGTCCGGTAGGCCGACCATGAGAAAGTGGATTCCGCGGTCCACGCGGACTTCCACAGTGACGGGCACGGCGTCAACGCCCTGAAGGGCGGCGGCATGGAGTCGGACGAGCAAAGAAGAAGCAGAGCTCAGGCGCAGTGCGCCTCGATACAATCGATAAAGGCATGGATGCATTGAATGTGCACCTCTTGAATTCGGTCTGCATATCCAGACCACGGCACCCGGACCTCCACATCGCAAAGTGGAGCCAGTGCGCCACCGTTGTTGCCGGTGAGACCGACCACGGCCATTCCCACTTGCTTGGCTGCCTCAGCGGCGCGGACCACATTGGCTGAATTTCCAGAGGTGGAGATGGCCAAAAGGACATCGCCTCGCTGCCCCATCGCTTCAACGAAACGAGAAAACACGTGGTCGAAACCGAGGTCATTTGCCACACAACTCAAGTGGGATGGATCAGAAATGGAGATGGCCGGGAGGGCCTTTCTGTCGTCGCGGTAGCGTCCAGTCAGTTCCTCTGCGAAGTGCATGGCGTCGCACATGGAGCCTCCGTTTCCACACGAGATCACCTTGCCGCCAGCAGCAATGGCCTGCGCCATGGCTTGCACTCCGGCCTGCACAGCGGCTAGGCAGCAGGGGTCTGCCAGAAAGGCCTGTTGGACCTTCTGTGATTCTTCAAAATGTCGGCTGATGCGGTCGGCGTGTTCCATGTCCGAAAGGTGCGGAGTGCAAGCTAGGGCCTGACAGGGGTTGTGCTGATGTGGACCATCGTTTTGCCCGTGTCCCGTTCTTCATCTGCCCGCTTCGAAGCGCGCGTAGTTCTCTTCGAGGAAGTCGATGAACTTCTGCGGATCCGGATCATATCCGACGCCATCACCCAACGCCTCTCCATCTTGATCAATCATGACGTAGAAGGGCTGGGCGTTGGTGCCGAATCGCGACGCTTGCAGGTAGGTCCATTTGTTGCCGACCGTGCGGATGCGGAAGTCCTTTCCACCAAATTCTTCTACCCTCTGCTCTTCTTCGGGCAGCGCTTTGCGTTCGTCGACATAGAGTGACACCAACACGGCTTCCTCGCTGAGGTACTTGGCCACAGTCGGATTGGGCCACACTTGTTCCTCCATCTTTCGGCAATTGACGCAGGCCCATCCCGTGAAGTCGAGAATCATGGGCTTGCCCTCTGCACGTGCCGCTGCAAGGCCTTCTTCATAGTCTCTGAAGCGGGCTTCAATGTGACCCGAAGTGGCGGGGTCACTTCCTGATCCTCCATGAGCACCACCGCCGACACCGCCGCTGCTTTCCGAATAAAACATGGGTGGGGGAAACCCGGAAATCAGGTTGAGCGGGGCGCCCCACAGACCCGGCACCATGTAAATGGCCAGCACGAGGAATGTCGTTCCCAGGCCCCATCGCCCGACGCTCAGCCGCTCCAGTTTGCTGTCGTGCGGAAAGCGCAACCCACCGAATAGGTATACGGCGATGCACAAGGCAATGGCGATCCAGATGGCGATGAACAGCTCCCGCTTCAGCAGGCCGAGTTGCAATACGAGGTCTGCATTTGAGAGGAATTTGAAGGCAAATCCAATTTCGAGAAGGCCCAAAACCACCTTGACACTGGTCAACCAACCTCCGCTTTGGGGCAGGGAGTTGAGCCAACCAGGGAAAGCACTGAAGAGCGCGAAGGGAATGGCCAAAGCCAGTGAGAATCCGAACATCACGGCAATGGGGCCACCGAAATCCCCAGCGGCTGCGCCAGCCAATGCGCTTCCGACGAGTGGACCTGTGCAACTGAAACTGACGATGGCCAAAGTGGCCGCCATGAAGAAAATACCGATCAATCCGCCACGGTCTGCTTGGGCATCCACCTTGTTGGCCCAACTGGAAGGCAGTTGAATCTCGAAAGCACCTAGGAAGCTGACGCCAAACACAACCAACAGCAAGAACAGGAAGAGATTGAAATAGGGGTCTGTGCTGATGAGGTTCAATACATCCACCCCAAACACCGCCGTCAGCAGCAGTCCGAGACCGGTGTAGATGAAAATGATGCTGGCGCCATAGATCAAGGCGTTCCGAATGCCTTCAGCACGGGTCTTCGATTGCTTCGTGAAGAAGCTCACGGTCATGGGAATCAGGGGAAACACGCAGGGCGTGAACAAGGCGGCAAAGCCCAATCCCATACCCAGCAGAAACAGGACAAATAGTCCATCTCCCATTTCTCCTTCTTCTCCGGATTCCGCGATCGACCCCTCATCGCCGGGGCACAGTTCGGGGACCGGCTCGTTGAGCGCTTCATCGAGAGAGAGGTGAAATTCAACGTCCGGCGGGAAGATGCACTTCGTTTCATCGCAGGCCATGTAGGTCAGCAGGCCATCGATGGTTTCGGGTCGATCTCCCTTCCAGCTCAGTTCTAAAGCCCAACGAACGGTGCCGTCAAAAGACCGTACGTCCTTGTCGAAGTTGGGGTCGTAATGCAATTCCGGGGTGCATTCCCGGAGGTCACCTTGCACCACCGTCTCGGCATCGAGGGCAAAGGAGGTGGGGATGGGCCCGTCCAAGGGGTCATTGTCATGGCTGTAAACGTGCCACCCCGCCTCAATTTGAGCCGTTGCGACTAACGTCGCGCTTTGATTGCCGCTGGCGTGCAGAACAATGTCCCATTGCACGGGATCGTACATGCCCATGGGGGCCTCTTCTTCGTCTGAACCCCAAGGGTCATCGTGTCCGCCAGCACCGCAGTACTCGGGCTTGGCGCTTTCAGGTTTGATGTCGGACAGGGAGAGGTCAAAGTCCACATCCTCGGGCGGCAGGCATTTGCTATCGTCGCAGACCATGAAGGTCAGATAGCCTTTGACCGATTCCGGAATGGCGCCGGGGAAAGAAAGCGTGTGCACCCAATGGACCTCATCCTCGAAGAAGAGCAGGTCCAGCATGAAGTTGGGGTCGTACTCGAGGTGGGGTTCGCATTCGGCCGCGGCGGTGTCTGCGGTTTGCACCCCCTCGGTTTCGATTGTGAAGGACGTTGGAATGGGTCCGTCGAACGGGTTCAGAAATTGGCTGTAGACGTGCCATCCCGGTTCGACTGTGGCGTGGAAGTCGAGGTCGAGGGTGCCGTCACCGTTGTCATACAAGTGGAAATCCCACTGGACGGGGTCGTGGATTTGGGCGGTCGCCGTTACGCTGGCTCCACAGAGGAACGCGAGCAGTACAGCGGAAAGGAAATGCAGGGGCTTCACGGACACGTTGCTTTGCGGGCGGGAAGATAACGCCGCATTGTCCCTCCTCAGTCGCCAGTCGCGCCAACGCCTGTCAAGTCAGGGGGCAGCTCAGAGGGCAATCTCCTGTCCGGGCGAGAGTCCGAACCGGCGCCGGAACCAACCCGCTCCAAGGTAGACAAGGGGTGTGTCCACTGCTGCTACAAGCATTTTAAAACCAAAACCGTTGAGCAGAAGGGGCCCAAAAATGCCCCATTTGATTTCACCCAGAGTGCAGAGTAAAACCAACACGACGAGGGTGTCCACGAACTGAGAGGGAATGGTCGAGAAATTGTTTCGCACCCACAGCATTCGCCCCCCTGTGCGCACTTTCCAGAAATGAAAGATGCGAACATCCAAGAGCTGGGCGAGGAGGTAGGCCGCCATAGAAGCGCCCACTGCGAGTGCGGTCTGCCCAAAGACGTGGTCGAATTCACCATCGGTGACGGGGGACCAGCCAGTGGCTGGGACGGCCCCTGCAAGGGTGATCACCAGCAAGGTCAGGATTGACGCGGCCAGGCCAGCTTTCACCACGTCGTCCGCCCGTTTGCGTCCGTAAACCTCGCTGATGAGGTCGGTCACAAGAAACGTCAAGGGGTAGGGCAACAGGCCCACGCTGGCTTCAAAGGTGTAATCCAGTCCGGGAAGGGTCCACGAAAAGAACTTTCGGAACGCGAGGTTGCAGGTGATCAGGCTCGATACAAACAGGGCCGCCAATAGAAGGTAAAGGCCGAGGGCAAATTCGCGCTCGCCTTCGTTGGATAGGGTCTTGGGGTCGGCGAGGTCGGGTCGGCGCGTGGGATTCATCGCTCAGTAAAATTAGGCGGGGAACCAATGGAGATTCAGAACGTCAATGCCGCGGGCAGAGACTGTCTCGGGAAGGGCGACACGCCGGTCAATGCGATGGCCCACGAGCCACACGGGATATTGCTCAGCATCTTCGAGAAGCAGCACTTGGGACCGCGATGCGTGGGGAACCTTGCGTTGTGTGAGGATGTCTGAAACGCTCTGTTGGCCTTCCATTCCCAATGGTGCGATTCGGTCACCTGATAGCCAGTGGCGCAGGGTCAGCGGCCCCTTAAAGGTGGAGAGGTCCAATTGGGCGGTTTTTTCGTTCCGGACAACCTCCGGCCGCTCATTCACGTGGGAGACAGACCATTTCAAGGTGCCTTGGGGCGTGTGAATTTCCCCTTTTTTGTCCGTGTGTGGGTTCAGGGGTTGGGGCCAGTTGAGGGGCGCATCGGAGGGGGCCAGCGGCATGGCAAGGAGGCGGTCCCGCTCCCGCAGGATGCGGTGGGATGATGTGGAGCACTGTTTGCCGGTCTCGGTGCTCGGTTCGGCCAATGAAATCAGGGCATCCAATTGACCTGCGACCGCCCCGAATTGTGCTCCCCAAAGCCAGACCAGATGTCGTGGTGACGGGGCAGCCTTCACAAGGGACAGGGGCAATTCTCCAGGTTTTACATCCGCGAGCAGGTCCAGCGTGGACGTGCGCCATTCCACAGCGAGGGCGGCTGCTCGGCTCAACCCTGCATCCCATCCAGGACGAAGAACATCGAGCAGGGGCACGAGTTCGTGCCGGATTCGGTTCCGCAAATGCCGGGGATCGAGGTTCGAAGCGTCTTCGCGCCATGCCTGTCCCTTTTGGCGAAGTGCATTTAACAAGGCCTCCCGGGTCAAGCCAAGGAAAGGCCTGCCGATGGCGAAGCCACGTTCTGTATTCCAGGGTTCCATGCCGCGCCAAGCATCGGGACGGGTACCGCGTATGAGATGAAGCAGCTGGGTTTCGCGTTGGTCATCCGCGTGGTGCCCAGTCAAGAGGATGCCGCCTGGGCCGACCTTCTGATCAAACCAAGAATACCGTTCCGTGCGCGCGGCGGCTTCCAATCCTTGACCATCCCGTTCCGCTTTGGCAGCGAGATTATGGGCCAAGTGGGCGTGAAAGGCACATCCTAAATCGCGGGCGGCGTGTTCGACAAAGTCCCTGTCCGCGCTTGACTCCGGTCTCAATCCGTGATCCACGTGCAACACGGTGACGTCCAATCCCAAGGCACAGGCTGTGAGCAGCAACGCCATAGAATCCGCACCTCCGGAGACGGCCACGGCCACCGGGGTAGGGTCCGCCCATCCTTGCGCGGTCAGCAGGGAGCGAAGCGAATCGGTCAATGGGGTCCATTCATCGGCCATTCGACGGCAAGGTCGCAGATTCTAAGGCGCCAAGTGCATCCAGTACAGCTTTGGCCTTCAGTCGGGTTTCGTCCCACTCGGCTTGTTCGCGGGCCAAGGCGGTGATGGCGCCCCCCACATGGACACTCCAGCGCTTCGAATGTCTGTTTGCCAGCGCGGTCCGAATGACCACATTGAAGTCGAAGTCCCCAGCACCTCCCTGGCCATTTGGCTCCGCCCAACCGATTGCGCCAGAGTATAGTCCACGGCGCACAGGCTCCACTTCCGCAGCAATTTCCATGGCGCGAATTTTTGGCGCCCCGGTCATGCTTCCCATGGGGAACGCAGCGTGCAGGATGTCTGCAAACCCCTTGTCCTCCCGGACTGAGCAGGTCACTGTAGAGACCATTTGGTGCACATTTTGAAAGCTGTGGATGCCACACAGCTCTTCGACTTCCACGGTCGAAGGGCGGGCGACGTGGCTGAGGTCGTTTCGGACCAAGTCAGCAATCATGATGTTTTCTGCGCGCTCTTTTGGGTCGGATTGCAAGGCCTTGGCGATGGCTGCGTCGCGTTCAGGGTCGGGATGGCGTGGCGCGGTGCCTTTGATCGGCTGGCTGATTAAGCGGTCTCCTTTTCGACGGAGAAACCGCTCAGGGCTGGCGCAAAGTATGTCGATTCCGTTCCATTGAAGCAGCGCGGAGAAGGGGGCTGAGGTCTGGCGGGTCATCCTCTGAAATGCAGCATTTGGACACCAGCCCTCGGAGAGTTCCCCGCGGATTTCCCGACAGAGGTTCAATTCATAGATGTCGCCCCGTAGGATGTGTTTGTGCACCTGAGAAAAGGCATCACCGTATGCCTTTCTTCCTAGGCTGCTGATCCCGGAAACCAATGGCTGTTGCTGAGGGGCGCTGTCTCCTTCTGGAGAGGTTGAGTGAAAGGCCGCCTCCATCCGAGTTGACAAAGTCGACCCTGGGCGGACGACCCATTCCAGATGGGTTTCATCTGCAGTTCTTTGAAAGGCCAGCACCCCTTCAGGCTCTGCCCAATGAACGGCAGGCAAAGGCACAGCCACATCTGTTTGATCAGGCAGGTCAAGCAAGGGGTGGGCGCGCGTCTGGTCGTAGCCGATCCAACCGAAACAGCGGCCCGAGGCGGCCCCGACAAAAGCGGCGATTTGGCGGTAAGCATTCGGATCGGCTGAAGGGATACTGAGCGTGCGCTTGGCCCCAACCACCAAAAAGCCGTGCAGGCCGAGCGTCCCACCTGTGGCGTCGAGAAACAGCCAGGGGTGTTGGTCAGACAAGCCGGTCAGATCCGGAAGCGTATGCGGAGTGGTGGACACCGTTCAAAGATGGCGTCGGATCAGGTCGGTCACTGCATCGGCCCAATCGTCTTCAGCGTTGAGGCTGGGAACGAGGTCGAGGTGTTCACCGCCACCTTCTTCGAAAATCTCGACATATTCCTCTCCGATTTCGACCGTTGTTTCGAGGCAGTCTGCCACGAAAGCAGGGGAGAAGACCAACATCCGTTTGTCCCCCGCCTTGGCGCGCTCTTCGATGACCTTGTCGCTGAACGGCGTGAGCCACTTTTTGTCCAGACGACTTTGGAAGGCCACAGAGTAACGGTCTTCTGGAATGCCCAATCGGTCGACCAGCGCTCGAGTCGTGGCGAAGCAGGTGGCTTTGTAGCAGAATTTGTTCTCCTCGTTGATTTCCGATTCACAGCTGTGGTTTGCGCAACGGCGGTCTTCGTAGACCTTGTCTACCTGTCGTGTAGGGACACCGTGGTAGCTGAATAGGATGTGGTCGTAGCTCTCCAAATCAAAGGACTTTGCTCTGTTTTCGAAGCAAGAGAGGTAGCCATCATCGTCCCAGTATTGGCTGATCATCCGCACTTCTGGAATGACATACCACTTTGAAATCAGACGCATGGCCTCTTGGTGGGTGCTGCCTGTGGTGGCGGAAGCATATTGAGCATAGAGTGGAAGGATGACAATTCGGTCGTAGCTACACGCGCGCATTTCCTCCAGAACCTTGGGCATTCCTGGGTTCTGGTATCGCATGGCAAAATGCACGTGCAAGTCACCCAATTCAGGGTGAGCGGACGATAGGGCGGCGCAACGCTCAGCCACCTTTCTGGTCAATTCCAAGCCATGCAGCAGCAGTGGAGAACCTTCTTTGGTCCACACTTTCTTGTATTCGCGCGAACTTCTGAAGCGCCGAAGTGGGGAAATGATGCCGCGTACGAGGATTTGTCGGGGGAGCCAGGGAATGTCGATGACCCTGCCATCCGATAGAAACTCCGTGAGGTAGCGGCCAACAGCAGCCGGCCCCGGGTTGTCCGGAGTGCCGAGGTTGATGATGAGGATGCCAGTCTTCATGGTTGCGGACGAGATCAGACTCGGAAAAGGGAACAATCGTCCCCCCGTCCGGGTTCGCTCCGAGAATTAGATGTGCAATGCTCGGTCCCCAGTCGCGGCAAGGGCAGCTTCCTTGACCGCTTCAGTGAAGGTGGGGTGTGCGTGGCTCATTCGGGCCACATCCTCAGCGGAGGCCCGGTATTCCATCGCGACGACAGCCTCGGCAATCATGTCGGCTGCACGAGGCCCACAGATGTGAACGCCCAAAATTTCGTCTGTATCGGCGTGGGCCAGCACTTTGACCACGCCATCGGTGTCCATGGAAGCGCGGGCGCGGCCAGAGGCTTTAAAAGGAAAGCTTCCAGTTTTGTAGGCAACGCCATCGGCCTTGAGTTGCTCTTCCGTTTGTCCCACCGCAGCCACTTCGGGCCAGGTGTAGACAACACCGGGGATGAGATTGTAGTCGAGGTGGGGCTTTTGGCCAGCCATGTGTTCCACGGCACAGATGCCCTCTTCTTCGGCCTTGTGGGCGAGCATGGCGCCCTTGACCACATCTCCAATGGCATAAATGTGCGGCTGCGCAGTGCGCAGGTGTGCGTCCACTTCAACGCGGCCGCGGGAGTCGACGGCAATACCGGCCTTATCCAATCCGAGGCCTTCGGTGTAGGGCTTGCGGCCCACGGCCACGAGGCAGTAATCGGCTTCCCAGGTGACCTCTTCTCCTTTCTTGTTGTCGGCCTTGACGACGGCCTTATCTCCCGCGTTGAGGACCTCTTTCACCCCGTGGGAAAGGTGGAATTTGACGCCAATTTTCTTCATGGCACGCTGCAGCTCTTTGCCCATGGAGCGGTCCATCGTCGGGATGATGGCGTTTTGGTACTCGACCACGTGCACTTCCGTTCCGAGTCGGGCATAGACCGACCCGAGTTCGAGACCGATGACACCACCCCCGATGATGACCATCCGTTTGGGCAGAGCCGGCAGCTCCAGAGCCTCTGTGGACGTGATGATGCGATCGCCATCCAATTGGATGAAGGGCAGGCTGGCAGGTTCGGAGCCAGTGGCAATGAGGATGCGATCGGCCTGAATTTGTTCGGCCTTTCCATCTGCGGATTTCACCTCCAATGTGTTCGCATCGATGAAGGAACCCCACCCTTGAAGGACCGAAATCCCATTCTTTTCCATCAAGAAGTCGACCCCTGCAACAGTCTGGTCGACCACCTCTTGTTTCCGGGCAATCATCCGAGGGAAATCGATGCCCAGTTCAGAGACTTGAATGCCGTGGATGTCAAATTCCTTCTTGGCTTTGAGATAGTGTTCAGAGCTGTCTAGGAGGGCTTTGGACGGAATGCAACCCACGTTTAGGCAGGTGCCACCGAGGGTGCTGCGCTTTTCGATGAGCGCTGTTTTCAATCCAAGTTGAGCGCCCCGGATGGCGGCTACATATCCACCTGGGCCGGCGCCGATGACCACGAGATCGTACTTGTCCATTGGATGCGAACGGTTAAGATGCGAAGGTAATTCGGCATGAGCTGCCCTGCACGTTCGATTCGTGGACTGTGCCTTTCCTTTGCCGCTCGACCATGTGGTCTCGGCTTGCAACTTTCATCCTTAGGGGACGCCTCCCCATCCTGCTTGTCCTCGCGGCAATCACGGCCGGTATGGCCATGCGCATCGATGAGCTCGGGATTCGCTACAAATTCGGCGGGCTGCTTCCCGATGACGACCCGGCCTTGGTGGCATACAATAATTTCTTGGACGAATTCGGCGAGGAAGGCAACGTTGTGGCACTGGGCATCCAGGATGGGCGACTGGACTCTTTGGCGGTGTTTCGCGCCTGGTGGGATTTGGACTCGGTGTTGCGGTCCATCCGCGTGCCCGTAGACAGCCTTCGGCCCGACGGAACACGATGGGACACGCATGTGGTCGACAGCGTGTTTGGCTTTCGGACGGCGGTCGAGCTCGTGCGGGTGGACGACCCGAAATCCTTTGCTGTTGAACCGGTGTTTCAATCCCTCCCGGACAGCCAGGCCGCTCTTGATAGTGTATTACTGCGCCTCCGGGCGCTCCCATTTTACGAGGGGTTCTTACACACGGAATCAGGGGCGACTATCCAGATGATCTATGTGAATGCGCCGCTCTTCAATTCGGAGAACCGAGGGCGCAGTGTGGAGTTGCTGGTGGAAGAGGTGGAGCGTTTTGAGGCGGAGACCGGTGTAGACGTGCACATCTCGGGTTTGCCCTACATCCGAACAGAGGTCACGACCAAAATCAAGCGAGAACTGGGCCTGTTTATCGCACTCGCAGCGATTGTGACGGCCCTGCTTCTGTTGCTGTTTTTCCGAAATGTGGTGGTGATGACGGTGTGCATGCTGGTGGTCGGCACAGGGGTAGTTTGGTCGCTCGGCAGCATCGTGCTCTTCGGTTATCAATTGACCGCCCTCATGGGCCTCATTCCGCCGCTGATGATTGTTATCGGTGTGCCCAATTGCATATACCTGCTCAACAAGTACCACGCGGAATACAAGCGACACGGCAACAAGGGACTGGCGTTGACCCGCATGGTGCGGAAGGTGGGCAATGCCACGTTCATGACCAACGCGACGACAGCGTTGGGTTTCGCGGCTTTCATGTTCACCACCAGCGATGTGCTTAAGCAGTTTGGGGTTATTGCGTCGGTCAACATCCTCGCGATGTTCTGCATCTCTCTTTTGATTATTCCGGCGGTGTTCAGTTGGCTTCCACCGCCTCGGAGCAGCCATGTTCGGCACCTTGATCGTCGTTGGGTTTCCCTTGTGGTGCAGCGGCTCGAACGGGCAGTAAGCCACCATCGCAGCGCGGTGTACATCACAACGGTGGCGGTTCTGATTCTGGGGGGCTTCGGAATTTCACAAATCAAGGTGACGGGCAATGTGGCGGGGGACCTGCCTCAAGAGGATGCGATTCTGACCGACTTGCATTGGTTTGAGGACCGATTCGGCGGGGTCATGCCGTTTGAAGTCATGATCGAGACGGACA
>CACAUH010000045.1 GCA_902535565.1 uncultured Bacteroidota bacterium
TCGCTTGCGTGAGTTATGTGGACCACTTGTTGGGACAGTTGCTAGACAAGCTAGATGAATTGGGGTTGGAGGACAACACGGCCGTTGTGGTTTGGGGTGACCATGGATGGCAGTTGGGGGAGCACAATCTCTGGGCCAAACATTGCAATTTTCAAACGTCTTTGAGGGTTCCCTTGCTCATTCGTTTGCCAGGACAATCCGAAGAGCACAGGGTGGCTTCCATGGCTGAATTGACCGATTTATATCCCACGCTGTGTTCCATCGCTGGCTTGAAAAAACCAGCGCATCTTGAAGGCACAGACTTAAGTCCAGTACTCAGCCCATTGGGGGATTCACAGCGTCGTTCATCGTTTTCAAAGTTTCACGGAGGAGAAACCGTGACCACAGAGATGTATAGCTACACGGAGTTTAGAAGCAGGAAAACGGGTGATCCTGTCGGAGAAATGCTGTTTGATTTAACAAAAGACCCAGATGAAAACACCAACGTGGTTTCAGAATCAGAGTACAGTCATGTCAAGCTGGTCTTGTCATTACAATTGGATTCCCTGCGTCGACTTTCAAAAAGACCGTGATTGAAATTCCTTGTTGACTGGGTTCTAAAGGACACGTGCGAATCTGTCATAAACATTCGATGCTCTAAGTCAGGTCTTTGTTTTTTAAATCGCTAAATTGGAAATTCGTGAAAGCCATTTCGTCTTGATTGATGTTGACCAAAGAACTCATGTTAAACCGACTAACCCACTTACTCATTTTTGTTTTTATCACCGCTTGCACCTTATCTGCTCAAGATGCCTGGAATTGGCAGGGAACCGCTGATGGGTGGACGGGTGCTGGAGGATGCACGGTGACGTCCGGTCCGGACTTCCTTACCATGACGGTTACGGGCAATCAGCCGCACATTCAAAGTCCAACTGGATTGGGTTTGACAGCAGACGATTATGACAGCTTTACCGTTACGCTTCGCAACCACACGGCAGTGGGCTCTTGCTTGCTCAAATGGTTTGATGCATCCAATGCCTTTATCGGGCAGGCCGTGATTCCTGTGGGCACTGGGATGACTGAGGCTGCGACATATACTGTTGCGCTGACGGATGTTACAGGATGGGCAGGCAGTGAAATTTCTAAGTTTCGCTTGAGGGGCCCCGCCGGCGGTGGTGATGCCCTTGGCGATGTAGACTGGCTGAGTTTAACACTGAATGATGTGACCCAAGCCGTTGAAGGGTGCATGGATGTAGAAGCGTGCAATTACAATCCGTCTGCTACAGTGGCGGATGAAAGTTGTACTTATGTTGGGGCGCTTCAGCCTACAGATTATGCCTGGCAGGGAACCAAAGCAGGATGGATTGGAGCCGGAGGCGTGGTCCTCACTGAGGGTGTTGATTACATGACAATGACGGTCACCGGTGCAAACAATGTGGCTGAAATGCAGAGTCCCACCGGGTTGGGATTGGACGCTTCAGCGTTTGGGTCTGCGACTGTGACCCTGTCGAACCCCACCAACGTCACAGGGGGCTTCCAGTTGCGATGGTACGACAATTCCAATTCGCTTATTGGCACCATGTCCATTCCCGTGGACACAGGGATGACAGGATTTGAAACCTACACGCTCGATTTGAATTCTGAGGACGATTGGTCCGGCAGTATAGACAAGTTCAGATTGCGTGGGCCTTTTGCACTGGATACGGCTTCTCAGCCAGTGGATATTTTGTGGGCATCGTTTGCGATGAATGAGACTTTGAACTGTGAAGGGGATTGCGCACAGGATTTGGATGGGGATGGAATTTGTGATGCGGTTGATCCTTGTTTTATTGTCGGTTGTACTGACCAAGATGCCTGTAACTACGCTGCAAATGCTTGTGAGGATGATGGATCCTGTGCATATCTGGGGGCCAACGCCCTCATGTCCTATGAATGGCAGGGCACCAAGGCCGGCTGGACAGGTGCGGGTGGCGTGGTGCTCGAACAGGGGCCCGACTCCATGGTCATGACGATCACTGGAGCCAATGCTGTTGCCGAGATGCAAAGTCCTGTCGGATTGGGGGTCGATGCATCGGCATTTGGTCATTTCACAACGGTGCTTCAAAACCCCACCAATGTGTCAGGGGGATTCCAATTGCGTTGGTATGACAGCCTTGGAAACTTGTTGGGTGCCCAGCCTATTCCTGTGGACACCAATATGGCAGAACCTCAATCGTATGAAGTCGACTTGTTGGGCAACACCGATTGGGCAGGTTCAATCGATAAGTTTCGCTTGCGTGGACCGTTTGACTTGGATGTTGAGACACAACCATCGGAGGTGTATTGGTTCAGTTTCTCCCTGAGTCCTGTGGTCGACTGTGATGGTGAGTGTATCGAAGAGATTGACGATTGCGGCGTGTGCGGCGGGGATGGAACCTCGTGCCTTGTCTCTGGCTGCACCAGTCCCTTTTATTTGGAATTTGATCCATATGCGACCACCGATGATGGGAGCTGTCTGATTTTGTTGGAGCCCGGCTGTCTCTATGAACAGGCTTCCAACTACAATGTCCTTGCTAATGTCGATGACGGCTCGTGCGAGTTTGACGATGACGGAGGGGATTGTCCGACGGACATCGATGGAGATGGTGCCACTGCAGTGGGGGACCTTCTTGTGCTTCTGGGGGCCTTTGGGTTGGATTGTCAATGACGCAGATCCAGACCTGTGAGTAACAATCGACATGCCGCCTTCCTCAGGAAGTCGGCATGTTTCATTTTTGGACAATGAAAGCGAATTTTATTGGGATGATGCCCCGTTCTGTTTTTTTGATTTTGGCCCTTACAGCATGCGTAGCATCGGCCTTCTCTCAGTCTTCTGGTCTGCGGCTGGCCGGTGTTTTGGCGTTGGATGTTCCCACCGGGGGCAGCGATGGTAAGGCTCTGCATTTTGTGGCGGAAGGCGACGTGGCTGACCTGAGTGTCTACGGTGTAGGTGTGGCCAACAACGGCGGCGGAACCGATGGAATAGAATACACGTTCCCCGCGCAGGCTTTGGCTTCGGGAGACCACCTTTTATTGGCCCGGTCCAGTTCGGCGATGGGTGTCTATTTCGGGGCATGCATTGGCTCGTTTGATGTGATTCTCGCGGCATCGAGTTCAATTAGCCAAAACGGAAATGACGCTATTGAGTTGTACGAAAATGGAAATGTGGTCCAGACCTACGGTACGCCAGACGAAGATTTTGCTGGCACACCTTTGGACTACGAGGATGCTTGGGCATTTCTTGAAGAAGCCGATGGAGAGTGGGAGGTGGCCCAGGTCGGATGTTCGACGGGCGCGACCACCGAGGCCAGTGGCTGTCCTTACCCGCTTTGTTTAGATGTTGAAGGTGAACCCGGATGTATTGATGAGGAGGCTTGCAATTATGACCCGGAAGCAACGGTGGATGATTTGAGTTGCACCTATCCCGGAGACGCCTGCGATGACGGAGAGCCTTTGACTGTATTTGATGCGCTGGATGAGAATTGCGATTGTGCAGGACAGCCGTTTTCTGCGTCCAATAGCTTGGTTTTGACCGGGGTTTTCCACGCTGGCGCGGCACCCAAGGCATTGGAGTTGTATGTGTTGGATGAAATGGAGACCCTGGGTTTGTATGGACTGGGTACTGCTCAGAATGGAGGAGGAACGGACGGTGTAGAGTGGACATTCCCTGACGAAGGCGCCGATGCGGGGTCGTTCATCTATGTGACCAATGATGATTCTGCTTTTGCCTTTTTCTATGGGTTTCCTCCCACGTTTACCGACGGGGGAGCGGTTTGCAATTTCAATGGTGATGATGCCATCGAGTTGTTTGAGGCCGGCATCGGAGTCGATGTGTTTGGTGAAATTTCCGCAGATGGCACCGACACCCCCTGGGAGTATACAGATGGTTGGGCATACCGCGTAGATGGAACGGGTCCTGATGGGGCCTCCTTTGAATTGGACCATTGGACCTTCAGTGCTCTTGGGGTTTTGGATGGTCCAGTTACCAACGCCTTTGCCGTAGACCCTGCTCCAGTGGGGACCTATAGCCAGGTTGCAGCCGGCATTGACCGTGTTGGTTTGCTCCCTGTCACTGCATTCCCCAACCCAGCACAGAACATGGTTCGGATGGTCTTGCCAGAGGGAGCTTCCATTTGGGAGGTGACCGACATTCAGGGCCGGCAGGTGATTCGTGAGCAGGCAATAGGCCCAATTCACATTTTGGATGTGTCGGGCTGGTCAGCAGGAGGCTATGTCATTGTGGCCTTGAGTGCGCAAGGCGATCCAGTGGCCATCACGCGGTTGCAAGTGACGCATTGATTTTATGAAGACGGTTGGGTTTCGCTCTCCCGCTTTGCGGATTTGGCTTGTGCTGATTGTTGGCGGAGCGTTGCCCCTGTTGGCAGGGGCCAATGAGGCCCTTCCTGAAACCGCCCCGCCTTTGATTCTGACCGGGGTGTTTCACGGTCCAAACCTGGGTGTGCCCAAGGCTTTGGAATTGTTGGTGACAGAAGATATTCTTTCGCTTGAGGGATTTGGCTTGGCTACGGCCAACAATGGAGGAGGAAACCCAGGTGTGGAGTGGGATTTTCCAGAGGGCGGTTTGACCGAGGGTCAGTATGTCTATGTGTCAAAAGACTCTGCTGGATTCCATGATTATTTTGGATTTGCCCCGACCTATGTCGATGGCGGAGCAGTGTGCAACTTCAATGGCGATGATGCCATCTTGGTTTTTCAGGATGAGCAGGTTATCGATGCGTTCGGTGATCCTGAAATGGACGGCACGGAGAGTTGGTGGGAGTACACATTTGGGTGGGCTCAGCGGCGGTGCAATGATCCATTCGAAGGCGAGTTCCTCCCGTTAAATTGGTGGGTGGTGCAGGGTGCCTTTTCCGGCGCGGTAAACAATGCCGAGGCATCTCCGCCATTTCAACTTGGTCGGTTTGAGGTTCCCTGTGATGTGGTGCCGGGATGTACATATTCCGAAGCGACGAATTGGAATCCGGCTGCCGGTAGAGACGACGGGTCTTGTCTCTTTGGTGCGCCTTCAGTGTGTCAATTGGCCGATTTCAACGACAATGGCGTGGTTGACGTTTCTGATGTTTTGCAGGTCTTGACAGAGTTTGGTCAGCCTTGTGAATGGTCTCCACAGGTTGTGGGCACCGGAGACCTTGTGCTCGCGTCTTCGGGCGTGGACTTAACGCTGCATTTTCACGTGCCGGCGTCTGCCTCGGAAGACGCCCCCATGGTTGTGGTGTTTCATGGCAATGGCCGCAATGCACATGAGTATCGAGACTGGTGGATTTCAGAAGCGGATGCCCGCGGGTTGATCATTGTGGCTCCGGAATTTCCTGCCGCGGTTTACCCCACCAGTTGGGGGTATCAGCAAGGTGGCATGGTGGATTCCGAGGGGGAGTTGACATCCTTGGAGAACTGGACATTTTCGCTGGTGGAGCCCATTATAGAGGCGTTCCAATCGGCATCTGGTTTTTTTGATCCGCTCGTGGACCTCTGGGGCCATTCTGCAGGGGGGCAATTTGTCCACCGGTTCATGCTGTTCTTGGGCAGTGATCGCGTGGAGCGTGGAGTGGCAGCGAACTCGGGTTGGTATACCACCACAGATGCTGCGATTGCATATCCATATGGGATGGCGAATGCGCCAACGCTAGGGGGCATGACGCCCGCAGATCAATTCGCTGCACCGCTTGTGATTTCTCTGGGCAATGCGGACCTGTCGACGACAGCGCCATTGGACACGCCGGAGGCGCAGGCGCAGGGACCGCATCGGTATGCCCGTGGATTGCACTTCTTTGCCCAAGGCCAATCTGATGCGGAGGCCGCAAACGCGACCCTGTCTTGGTCCTTGTTTGAGGTTCCTGATGTCGGACACGACGGAGAGGCCATGATTCCTGCAGCGGCGGCTTATTTGTTTGATTGAGGCCCCGTGGCCTTCTTCCGGGAAGGAGAGGCTCCATGCTCTGTCTCCATGCGTATGCTGAGCAAGCCGCTTGAGGCGAAGCCACGAAACATCAGGCCATATTGTGCAATGCATACCTTGTGTGCGATCCGCTTTCTAATCATGTGTTCATTTCACCACCTCCTGGGACTTTCTGTGATGTGCGCGATTTTGTTTGTTCGATGCCAGGCGCAGAATGAAGTCTGCCTGCCCATCGAGGAGAATCCGTTCGTTGCCAATCCCGCCTTTGTCGATTTCGATCGGTCTATTCATGTTCTGGATTGCTTCTATGTCTTGGGTGAGTCTGGCATCTCGGATTCGAAGCTCCTACATGTGGCTTCGGTGGTGGCCGATTTGCTGGACCAGGATGCGGATGGGGAAGCGGATGACCTGTCTTTGAGGGATGTGCTTGCCGAGGGCGAGGCTGTTATGCCCGTCTTGGAATACGAGGGGTCTGATGCAGAAGAGAACCTCATGGAATGGTACGAGGGCGATGGCATTTCGGCTGTCCTGTACAATGGAGAAATCAACCCTTTCCAGACTGGAGTTTGGGGTGAAGACGCCACAGTGGAGGAAGTGCTTCACACCATCAATCACGTGGGCCACGTGGCGCTGTTTCCCGAGGCGTTTTCGCTGGAACCCAACAGCTCGCAGCTGACCGATGCCATGGACGTGGCAAGGGGAGGACAGTTTTTGTCATTGCCCAATCCATACCCAGAAGAGGCGTGGTACCACTACGATGATTGGACTTGCGATTATGAGTGCATGGCCATCGAATACTTGTACTGGGCCACTGTCACGGAGATGGGCCTGCTGAACGATTCTGAGACTGCCGAGGGCATAGCGGATGAGTGGGAATTGTATTCTCCCGAATTGCTGGCCGAAGTGGACGTGTTGGTCCATGCGTTGATCACAACGCCTGCCTATGGCATTCCGCTTCAGGCTCCGGATGGGCAGTATTGCCCGACTGCTTTGGCCCATGCGGAACTCCCGATTCAGGAGCGCCGTCTCATCAGCGCGTTGGATTTAAGTGGGCAAGAGGTGAACTTGGAACGGGTTCGTTCTGGTACTTACCAATTGCTTCTCGGGCAATTCAGTGACGGTAGCAGAAGCCTCATTCAAGCTGGAAATAAATGATGATGCGACACCAACTCTTCGGGTTCGCGATGCTCAGTGCTGGGGCAGCGGGCCTGTTGGTCCTCCTTTCAGGGTGCAATCGAGAGCATTTGGCCCGATATGGCCCATTTCATGTGACCACTGACAGCACTGTGTGGTTTGATGGGGGCATGGGGTCGCGCGTGGATCGACAATTCAATCGGCTCTTGGACAAATACCCTCATGTGAAGACGATCACCTTCAGTGACCATTGCCCTGGATCAAACGACGACGAGAGCTTGTATGTCGCGGCCAGGCGATTGCGTCAGGAGGGCATCCGGACGGTATTGAACGGCGAATCTGTGGTAGAATCTGGCGCGGTTGACTTGTTTCTCTCAGGTGCTGCGAGGCAAATCGCCACTGGAGCGAAGATTGGAGTGCACAGCTGGAGTTTCAACTGGGGCAACGATGGAGCTGACTTGCCTGCCGATGACCCAGAGCACGAAATGTATCTCGACTTCTATGGTGAGATGTTCGACGATCCGGCGCTGGGGGAGGAATTTTACTGGTTCACCTTAAATGCTGCTTCTGGCGACGATATCCATTATATGACTGCTGCGGAAATCGCCCATTTCCAGATGTCGACAGAATGATGGCTTACCAGCGGTCGTCCACAAATCGCTTTTCCACGCTGCCGTCAGAGTAGAGAAACAAGACGAGTTGATTGACAGGACGTTGCACCTCGCGGCCCGTCACGTCCATCATTTTGACCAGCTGTCGAGCTTCGTTTGGCACCATGTCGTCGAGACCAGAGGCTCCTCCCGCTGTCACATTGAACTCGACCCGGTCGGAGAGGCAGGGGGCCCATGAGGACATCTTCCAATTGTAGAAGAAATAGTAATAGGTGTATTGGCTTTGCCCCCCTGTGGTGTTGTTGGTGATGCTGGCCAGGTTGCCGATGTCATAGGGGTAATTGACATCTGCCCCGTCGTCATCTCGCCAGAGTAGGGGTTCTTCTGTTCCCGATCGAATTTGGTAACCTTCACCCGTGGGGAGTGTCGCATCCAGTTGGAAGACATTCAGCCCAGGTTCCAGCAATTGCGTGCTCGACTGCATTAAACTGCCTGTGTTGTCTAAGATTTGGATGATGTGCAGTCCTCCGTCCTCTGAGTAAACTTCTACTGACTCCAAAATGGCGTCCTCATGAACGTCGAAAATCAGCCAATAGGCATTGTTGGTGTGGTATTGTCCGTTGTTAAAATCAGGTGTGGGTTTTCCTCCAGAGATATTGAATTCTCCATCGGAATGGGCCACCCAAACCGACTGGTTCGCAGCAGCAAATGGCAAGGTGTAGGAGGGCCCGATGAAAAGAGGTGAGGGAGCCGATTCTGTTTCAAACCAATGGCTTCCCTCTTGGGTTGTGAAGGTCACTGGTTCATCAGTTTGAATTGCAGACTGTGCTTGGGGGGCGTCGACTTCAAAACAGCTGCCGTCATCGATGGTGGCCACAGATGAGAAGTTACATGCCCCTGCATCCGTGCACCCTATGCAGAACAGGTCTTCACCTTCACAGCCTCCGCATTCGTTGAATTCTAGACATGTTCCATTGTCTTCCAAGGCGGATGGGTCATAGTTGCAAGCACTGGGGTCTGTGCAGCCCTCATCGCTAAACTCACCTGAGAGTTCCAGCAGGAAAAGCCCCTCTTCAATATGGGACACGGCGATGATGCCAGACGGGAAGTACGGGTAGTTGGACCATGTGCCATTCATGAGGGCAATGTCATTGGACGGATAAACGTCAAAGAAGGCGACTTCCTCTAATTGTCCATCGGCAATGCCTTCCGTATCGAGTATGCGAAGACCGGCGCGGTAGTTGGATTGGTAGATGAGGTTGTCGTGCACGTACATGTTGTGGTCTATGGCACCGGTTTCGGCGACAAACGTGCCGATGAGTTCTGGGGCGCTTAAATCAGAAACGTCCCAAATGAATGACGTTGTGTTGACGCCGATTTCCTCCTCATCCAGTTCATCGTTGCTAATGAAAAAGTGATGGTCTTCTGTTAACCAGCCTTGGTGCGTATAGCGAGAATTTGCGTATCCCGTCGAACTGATGAGGGTTGCGTCAGTTGCGTCCGTGACGTCGACGATGGTGATGGTGTTTTCATTGCAGCAAAAGGCGATTTCCTTGCCCTGATATTCGGGGTCGGGGCCGATGTAAGAGACCACCTGTGCATCGTGCGTGTACCCATCTTCTTCAAACGACCCAATCAGTGTTGGGTTGAGAGGGTCGTTGATGTCGAGGATGTGAAGGCCTCCGTCAAAGGTGTTGGTGCCCACGCCATATGCTCGGCCAGTGCTTTCGTTGATGGCGATGTTGTGTGCATCACCCCATCCATTGTAGAGTGCGTCGGCTTCAATGATTTGCGGTGGGTTTTGGATGTTTCCCAATTGAGTTAGATCGACGACTTGCATGCCGTGATCGTCCGCTTCGGATACGATGAATGCATGATTGGCGAAAACCTTGATGTCTCGCCAGGTAGAGTTGTTGGTTGCTGTGGGCAGGTTGGCAACAAAGACGGGGTTGATTGGATCGGAAATGTCAATGAATGCTGTTCCGTTGACCCTTCCGAGCAAGACGTATTCTGTGCCATCAACGGGATCAACCCAACCCCAAATGTCGTTCATGTCGCTGCCTCCGACTTCATTTCTTGGCATGAAGGACATGAGGTCCACATTGTTGCATGGATATCCCCCGGCGACTCCATTTGCGCATGGGTTTTGGCCTGAGGTGTTGGCGGCCAACAAAGCAAGAGCAGGGATCAGAAGCAGGCGGTTGCAAAGCATGATGCGAATCTAAATGGGCATTTGACTTTGCCCTGAAGAATGGGCTTAAGTGTTGCTGGGATTATCGAATGATCTGTACGGTGCCCGTCTCGGCATGGCGGAAGCCCACCAGGTCTCGGTAGCGGACACGCCACGTGTACATGCCGTCTTGCACGAAGTGGTTGCCCCCTTGCACTTCACCGAGCCAGGGTTGATTGGGATCGTCTGTCCACCAGATGACTTGGCCCCAATGGTTGTATATGTCGATGTGGTATTCGGTGACCCCGAGTGCGGATGGCAGCCATACGTCGTTGATGTGGTCTCCGTCAGGTGTGAATGCACTTGGCGCAAAGAAAATGGTGCCATTGACCACCACCTCGACTGTTGCCGTGGCCACACAGCCGTATGGACTGACCACGGTTTGGACGATGTCAAATGTGCCGCCGTCACTGAAGATGTAGTTGCCGTCAGCGCTCCCCAGGCTTCCTCCGTCGGACATCCAGTAGCTCACGTCGGCATTGGCTTGCGCCGTTGACGTGAGGTAGACTTGAGGTGTCAACAGGTCGACCACTTGAGGGTCCACATCGAATCCGGCTTGAGGTGGTGGAAATACGGTGACCTCGTCGGGCAAGGCGAAGGAAAGTTCAGCCGGGCAATTGCCTGTTGAGACGACGTCCACTTCGATGCTGTAGGTCCCCGTTTGTTGGAAGAGATGGGCAGGTGTGTCTTGTAGGCTGGAGGTCCCGTCGCTGAAATGCCAGTGGTAATCGAGTGGCAACAATTCCTCTGCGTCGGCGAAGTTGACGGTGAGGGGCTGACATCCTTCCGTCGGCCAAACGTCCACATTGAATGGGGTCAATACCGGAGGGGTGTCTACGAAGACCGAATCCGTGATGCTGTTTGTGCAGCCGATTTCATTCAAGGTGAGCGTGACGGCGTGCATTCCAGGAGATGGAAAATGGATGTTGTCTATGTTCGTTCCGCTGCCCGCCGCAGGAACCCCATTATCGAAAGACCACGTGTACTCCGGACCGATGAATTGGGCACCTGACCCAGAGAAGGTGAAGGCGTTGGTTCCTTCGCATTGCGGGGGAGGGGGCGTGAATTGGGGGTTTGGCTGGTGGACGAGCAAGTCGAAGTCCGCACTGGACAACAGGCACTCTAGTCCAGAAAAGGTGACCTCAAGGACATAGCTTCCTGCGTCTCCGAATTGCGCGTCGGGGATGGAGGCAGCCGCTGCGGAAGAAGAAAAGCCATTGGGCCCGGACCAACTGTAATTAGCGAGCGATTGTGCGATTGGATTGTTGACGAACTCTGGAACCTCGAGTGCGATGTCGTCTCCGAGACAGGTGGTGCCGACGGGCTCGATGAAGACAG
>CACAUH010000046.1 GCA_902535565.1 uncultured Bacteroidota bacterium
TGGAAGTTGTCAGTTTGGGTGTCAACCGGAATGGGGGGACCCCATTACCTACCCCAGTGTGGCCACCGTGCTTGCCTTGGTCACCGTGGAAGGCGAAAACGCCAACATTGGAGACAAAGTCGGCGCCTTTGTTGGAGATGAACTGCGCGGCAAAGGTGAAATCATCGAATTCGAGAGTGCCACATACATCAACATGACCGTGTCGATTTCTGGTGGAGAGGAAATGATCGAATTCGTCTTCTTCAACCAGATGGAATGCAACACCTGCTCAATGGATGCGGATGTGACGGCCATGTCTTTTGGTGAGTATGGTTCCTTCGATGACCCCTTGATGTTCGACGCGAATTGCTCCGCCACCACCCTCGAAGTCAACCTCACAGAAGGGTGGAATTACGTGTCCACGAACATCATCCCAGAAAACTATGCCATCAGCAGTCTTTTTGAAGACGCACTCGGCAGCAATCTTCTCAAGGTGCTGGGCGATGATGCCTTTGCACTCGGATCGAGTTACACACCAGGTATACCCAGTGTATTCAACTCCCTTCAAATGCATTCCGATGCTGCGGGATATGTGATCAAGATAGAAGAAGACGGCATCTGGAGCAGCAATGGACTCCCCCTTGATGCCGCTTCGGTTCCCCTCGACTTGAATGAAGGGTGGAACATCATCGGCTATGTGCCACAAGCCTCTATGACCGTGGCAAACGCCCTGAATTCCATTGACGGTTTGATTGGAACGGTGATCGACGGACAAAACGGAACCGTTTGGAACCCCTCCAATGACGACGCCTTCAACAGCCTCCAAGACATGGAACCAGGCCGCGCTTATTGGATTCGGATGCTCGAATCCGGCACATTGACCTACCCCGATGCCGATCCAGAAGAAGGCCCGGGGATGGGCATTGCTGGCCTGCGTGCCGACGGCGATGCCGCTCAGGACATGACCGGGTGGACAGTGGTTCGTTCGCCCTTCGCCTCAGCATTGGCAGCAGAGATTCGGTTGGATGACCAACCGGTCGATGGTGAAGCCTATATCGGTGCCTTTGTGAATGAGATCTGTGTCGCCGCTCGGCCCGTCATCACGGCAAACAGCATCACCGCTGCCCAGATGGCCATCATGCTCGAAAGCGCAGCCAATGTCACTTTCCGCCTCTGGGTGGACGGACAAGAATTCAGTTCTGAAGACATGATCAACCTTCAAGGCGGTGAAGAATTGGGGCAGGCAGGCGACATGCTGCCCATCCTTCGTTTCGGCTCTGCAGCCAACGCGGTCATTGAATCCGAGCTCATATCCGAATTCTCCATCTCACCCATGCCCGCGCAAAACACGGCATGGATGAATTTGAATCTGAACATGGAGAGCCAAATGAGAATCGCCGTGCTCGATGCGCGCGGTGCAGAAATTGCCCTCCTCCACGACGGTCAAATTGCCAGCGGAAAGCACCGCATGGCCATCGAAGTGGGCAATTGGGCGGCCGGAACCTACTTCGTCCAGGGCGAGGGGCCCAACGGCATGTTCCGAAGCCCACTCATTGTCCACTGAGGACCGGAAACAACAGCACATGAAAAGGCCCGCCAAAGCGGGCCTTTTCACATCTGCCACTGTCGCATTGGATCAAGGGCAGACAGAGCCAAATGCCGACAACAGGGCCAAGACATCCGAGACACTAATCAAACCGTCTCCATTGATGTCCTCATCGCATGTGGTCAAGCCGACACACCACTGGGCAACATCATCCCAAACCGTTCCTGGACCGCAGAAATCGGAGCCCAGCACAGGGTCAACCGGATCATCTCCACCCCCTCCGTCCGATACTTCACAAGCAGCACAAGACGAGAAACACACCACAGACAATGCGGTCAAAGGTCCAGTGGGCACCAACACGCGATTGCTTCCTCCAAGACCGTTGTCCGTGCCACATGCCATTGGCACCACCTCAGCATCCGCCCAATCCGGAGAAGAAAGGAATTTATATTGAATTGAATCAGACCCTGTCACCGTGACCTGACGCTCCCAAAGGCCGTCACCCAAATCGTTCATCGGTGTCCCAGCAACGTCCCAACCTTGAAAAGAGCCGGCCACATATACAGCGTTTGGCGGCACAGTGAGTTCTGACACATCCACCTGAAACACCACATCATATTGACACGATCCATCGTCCAATGTCGCTCCTGAATCGAAGTTAATCGCCTCGGAATCCATGCACCCAGGATAATCGAGATTGGATTCACAGGCAGCACAGGCGCCAAAACAAGTCGGTCCAATCACATCTGCCCCAGAAACAACCCATTGACGGTTATAACCGCCAAATTCATCCGAAACACCACACCCTGATGGAACGGTCTCAGCGGCGTTCCAATTGTTGCCATTAATGAACTTGAACTCCACCAAATCACCAACGGCTGCCTCAAAAGAAGCAGACCATACGCCATCGACTCCCTCTACCAAGTCCGTTCCTGAAGGCGACCACCCTTGAAAGGAGCCCGCCACATGCAATCCCCAAGGAGAAATGGCCCCTGACTCAACCAAATCCGTCGCATCCAATGCCACAGTTACCAAATACGTGCAACTGCCTTCGGAACCGAAGTTCAACGCAGTGGAATCTGTGCAATTCAACTCAAACGCCAAAGGCTCAGATACATCTACGGGCGATACCGGGGTGTCCATCCACAAGTGCCATTGGCCCGGTGCGAAATAATACGGGGCTGCGAGATCGGTCACGTCCAAGGTGTTCCCCGTAATGGCGTCCGTCCAGAGTCCAGTGTGCGGAAATGCTGGAACCATATCAAACCCCACCACATCAAAATTGCCCGCGAGGACCACATTCTGATTTGGCGTATAGAGGTGGAGGCGCTTTCCAGAGCCACCGAAATCAATGCCGAAATCATAGGTTCCAAATGCAGGCTCAGACCGCTTCAACTCGCACAGTTTTTTAATGGTCCTCGCCAAACCTTGGCGTTCCGGAACCAACGCCCTGTCGTACCATGGCTCGGGCTTTTCGTCCAGTTTGCAGCCCTCCTCATAAGTCCCATTTAGGCAATCATAAATCGAGACATCGTAACCAAACTCTCCCCACTGGTACATCATCTTGGGACCGGGCAGCGCAAAGAGAAACGCATGCGTCATGGCCAACCGGTCCATCGCCGTAGCGAGGGATTTCGTGTCATATGAACCCTGAGAATTTCCATAGAGCAGCAAGTCATGGGCAATGCGCTGCTCATCGTGGCTCTCGAAATACGCAATCAGGTTTGGCCAATTCCAACCCCGCGCTTGCCATGAGGCTTGGCTAAAGTCACCGCCATACCCCAGCGCTGCCTCGGTGAAGGCACTGGTGGATTTGCCCCAAAGAAGAAACCCGCCATTGGCCAAGGCTGATTCCTCTGGGTTGTCTCCCAGATGCTCCAGAATCATGTAGGTGCCAGGGTGGTTGTACCAAACGTGATTACCATAATCAAAGAGGATGTCCACCCGACTCTGGTCATAGGCATTCCAGGCCCCCACATCCCCCAGTGTAAACGTCTGTGTCAGCCCCTTGGACAAGTCGATCCGGTACCCGTCCACATGGAACTCCTCAATCCAAAAATCCAGAGCGCGCTTCCAAAACTCCCTGGTCCAAGGGTCACCATGGTCAATGTCAGATCCCAGTCCATAGGGGTGGATTTGACTCACATTAAACCATGGATTTCCCGACGCTGGTGTCCCCTCTTCGGTCTGGTACATACGGAGCAAGGGGTCCAATCCGAAACTGTGATTAGGCACCACATCCAGAATGACGGCAATGCCGCGGGCATGGGCCTCATTGACAAGTCGTTTCAACGAAGCAGCGGTGCCATAGGCTTTGTCCACAGCGAAACGTGGCCCTGGGTTGTAGCCCCAACTTATGTTGCCGTCAAACTCACTCACCGGCATGAGCTCGATTGCCGTAATCCCGAGCCAGGACAAATGGTCCAGCCGCTCCACAACGGCATCAAAATCACGCGCTGCATCCCAATCCCGAACAAGCAACTCATAGATAATCAAGCGGTCTTGTGCTGGCTTTGAAAACCCAGCATCGGTCCATTGGAATTCGGGTTCTACCGTCCGGAACGCACCGACGGGCCAAAACGCATGTTCACTCGGAAAAGGGGGTCTATTGGGATAGGTTTCCGGCGGGATATATCCATCGTTCCAAGGGTCGAGAATAACAGGAGCGTATGGATCCGCCACCTCCAACGTGTCGTCGATGAGATAATGAAATCGAATCCAAGCTCCGGGTTCAAGGCCGTCCACTTCCAACCACCAAGTGTTTCCATCGATGGATTGGTTCATCGCGAAATCACCATTGATCTGCCAATTGTTGAAATCCCCTCGAAGGTTAACATGGCCTTTCGCTGGCGCACGCAATTGGAAATGTGCTCGATCTGGCGCCAAAACGGTGACCCCGTCCAATCTGCCTTCCGGCGGGTCCTCCACTAAACCCTGCGCAATGCCCATTGTCCCCCACCCCAAGACGAACAAAACCAAGAGGAGTTGACGAAAATACCCCGCCCATGAGTCACAAGACAGAAAAGAAGGTTCGCCACGCCGCATGAACCCTAAGATAAGACACCTATTTTCGCCCCTCGAAACGCACACCAATGAAGTACGACATTCTGGTATTGGGCAGTGGCCCTGGAGGATATGTGACCGCCATCCGCGCATCCCAACTCGGCATGAAAGTGGCTATCGTGGAGCGCGAGTCTTTGGGTGGCATTTGCCTGAATTGGGGATGCATCCCAACCAAGGCCTTGTTGAAGAGCGCCAACGTATTCGAATACATCGAGCACGCGGAGGACTACGGCATAAAAGTGGCCAAACCCAAGGTGGATTTTGACGGCATGGTATCCCGTTCACGCGGGGTAGCTGATGGCATGTCCAAGGGGGTCCAGTTCTTGATGAAGAAGAACAAGATCGATGTGATCATGGGGGACGGAAAACTTCTCGCTGGACGCAAGGTGGAAGTCACTGCAGCTGACGGAAGCAAACAGGTTGTCGAAGCAGGAAATGTCATCGTCGCCACCGGAGCCCGGAGCCGCCAACTGCCCAACCTCCCACAAGACGGTAAAAACATCATCGGCTACCGCGAGGCCATGACACTCAAGAAGCAACCCAAGAAACTTGTGGTTGTCGGTTCCGGTGCCATCGGTGTTGAATTCGCCTACTTCTACAACGCCATCGGCACCGATGTGACCATCGTGGAATACATGCCCCACATCGTTCCAGTGGAAGATGAGGATGTCCGCAAACAACTCGCCAGAAGCTTCAAAAAAGCCGGCATAAAAATCATGACCTCCAGCGAAGTAACCGGCGTAGACACGTCAGGTTCTGGTTGCAAGGTGCACGTGAAAACCAAGAGCGGTGAGGACATCCTCAACGCCGATGTGGTCCTTAGTGCAGTGGGTGTCGTCTCCAACATTGAAGGGATCGGCCTTGAAGAAGTGGGCATCGCCACTGACCAAGGCAAGGTCATCGTCGATGACTTCTACAAGACCAACATCCCGGGCTATTTCGCCATTGGAGATTGCGTCCCAGGGCCAGCATTGGCCCACGTGGCCAGCGCAGAAGGCATCATCTGTGTCGAGAAAATTGCAGGCCAAGACGTGGAGCCCCTTGACTACGGTAACATCCCTGGCTGCACCTATTGCTTCCCGGAAGTGGCAAGCGTGGGGATGACAGAAGAAGCCTGCAAGAAAGAGGGCATGGACATCAAAGTCGGAAAGTTCCCGTTCAGCGCTTCAGGCAAGGCCAGTGCTGCAGGACACAAAGACGGTTTCGTCAAGCTCATCTTCGACGCCAAGTATGGAGAACTGTTGGGCGGCCACATGATTGGCGCCAACGTCACAGAGATGATCGCTGAAATTGTGGCCATCCGAAAGTTGGAGACCACAGGTCACGAAATCATCAAGACAGTGCACCCCCACCCGACCTTGAGCGAGGCGGTCATGGAGGCAGCAGCGGCAGCCTACGATGAGGTCATCCACCTCTGAATCCCAAACACCACCCAACAAGAAAAGGCGCCCAAGGGCGCCTTTTCTTGTTGTGAATCGCATCGGGATCACTGTGCACCCATGCGCACCGGCTTGAGGTGTGAACCCTCACTTCTGCGCAACTGAATCTCCGTGAACTTGCGCTCCTTACGGGCACGGCTGCGGGCTCGACGGTCTGAATACTCCACGATGCGGTCCATGTGCACCATGTAACGCACTGAACTCCCAAAGAAGACCAGGCCAGCCATCATAAGAAAGAGACCCACTCCACCTTCAGCGGCCCACAATTCCCAGTGGCTTTCCGTCATGCGCCGGAAAGCAGCGTCAAAAACAACGGCGACGCCGGCTCCAAAAAACAGGAACGATGCGATGCCTTGGGCCAACCACTTCTTGCGTGCGATATCGAGTGTCATGTCGTGCTGTACGCAGAACCTGATATAAGGTTGCGATAGGTGCAATTTGATACCGTATCGAGGGCATGTCAGGTAGGACCAGTCCTAGTTCCTCAATTTTTAATGTGGATTACCGCCACGGAATGCTCCTACACAAGGGAACGCCTCCATTTTCTGGCCAAATCCTGACAATGCCCCCTCCACTTGTCTGAAAATGCCCATCGGGCGACATTCCCGTCTCCACAATTCGGCCTGTGGCATCCAGCCGCTCCCATCGGCAGGGCGATTCCACCCTATGGGCAACCCCATTTTCTTCGAAACGAATGCCCCAAGTTCCCCTTGAGGCAGCGTCCTCCATACCCACTGCCAATGCAGGATCAAACGTCGGAATCGTGATGGCATACACATCGTCCATGAAATCAGCTGATGCCACCCCTTCCGAAAACACCTGAAGGTTCAGCACCCCTGAAATGACACCATCGGTGGTGAATTGTCCAACCAACACCCGAAGGTCCTCGCCAGCTATTCCGTTTACACCGCCAACAGTCACATACCATGCCCCATCGATGTCCATCACAAGGTTGCCGCCGGACTCAAATTCATCCACCCAATACTCTGTTTCTGCGGGGAACAACCCCACCGGGATCTCCCCTTCCAGTCCCACTGCCATGGACTCTATGCCAATGGTGACCCAACTGTCATACCGCAACGAAGGCAACAATTCGAAGATCAATGGATTGTTGTCATTCGCCGTGACCCACCCATCGGGATCTTGGTAAAACGATGTGGTCGTCTCAATGAACCCGACCATGTCATCCCAACCGGATATGGAGGTCAAGTAATCTGTAGGGTTGACCAGCTTGGCATACAGCCGCGCCGTCGTCATGCCCGGAATGCTGTCCACCGCCACGACCTCCCACTCGAAGGTGTAGGGCGCTGAGGATTGCTGCGCAGCAACACCTCCTGCAACCAGAAGCCACAAGCCAAATAGCGCGGATCGGACAGCGTTTCTCCTCATGGTGTGTCCCCAACGATGACCAAGCCATCCATCCGAACCTCCCCGAACAAGTCGTCATAGCCGGTCACCCGCCCCTTGAGCCTGATCGATTCTCCTTTCTCCAAGGGCCGGTGCTCCCGGATTGTGTCCCAAGCGGCAATCACCCCTCCACTCAGCACAACGCGACTGCCGTCGTCCTCCTCTACCACGCCGAGAAGCTCGACAACAGCATTGAGGTAACCCTTGGATATAGAGTCGCCCTGAGAAAGCACCCCCTGCAGTTCTTCGGGAACCATTTTGTATCGGGCGGCCTCCTCCCCCACATCCCGATGGGGCTTCTCAATCGTGAACCAGGTCGCCCCTACAGCCAATGCAGCGAGAAGAGGCAACAAGACACGAAGGAGTTTGCGATCGTTCATGACCCCAATCTACCGACAAACCCCGACGTAAAAAGACGGCCCGGTACGCGTTCGTACCGGGCCGTCAAACCAAAACCTGTCTTGTCATGCGCTGGGCGCATTGCCAATGTTCAGAGCCCAACTTGAGGAGATAATCGGAACGCTGAGATGACCAGCGTCATGTTGTAATATGACTTTTGTCATCTGCGCCTCACAAGGCCCTGAGAATGCGCTTTAGAGGCCGAGGCCGACCGTTAGGCCAAAGCGCCAGCTGGGTCCGCTGTTGGCGATGAGATAAGGATCCCACTGTGAAGTCTGAAACACACGGGGCTCAAGGCTGTCCTCAGCCAACTCCTGCTCGCCGTCGGTCAAGACAGCATCTGCAGACCACGAACGAGAGAAACTGCGGAACATGGGGCCGGTGTACATCTCGATGCTGATGCCGTTATCCGAGTACCACTGGTAACCCACCATGACACCTCCACCCCAATGGAACTGGGTAAACACACCGTCGAGCTCACCTTGATACTCGTTGGGGCCCAAGCTGCTCAAATCGTCGATGTCCTCATCGACAGACAAAGACCAATTCTCGACGCGGCCAAGGAGGCTCACAAAAACGCCTTCTGGCATGCCGCCATAGACCCACGCATAACGGCGGATCTCTGGAGACAGCCGCCATCCACTGTGCTCAATCTCGACGTCCACATCGGAGACGTTCCCGAAGATGTTGTCGTAGATCGAATTCCTGTTGTTTTCCGACGCCCCGATACCGGCAACCGCAATCTGAAACGACGTCGACTCGTCAATCACATGCTCGTATCCCAATTCATATCGTGCCCAAAACCAATCGCTCAAATTGAGCTTGAGCAAATCCCGAGTCTCAATGTCATCATTATCCAATTGGGCCAGTACTGGACCAGAAAAGATGACGGAAAGGACCAGCAGGGGAATGAAACGGAATGAAGTCAAGGACATGTGGTACGTGTGTATGTGATGCCAAGAATACGCCACTGCTCGTTCAATCGAACCAACTGAAAGGAGTCGTGACCACAATGGCTCAGCGAATCGCCCAAGTAGAATTCGTAGTAGGCCCAAAGCTGGGCGAAATCCCCGTGATATTCGACCACCGGATCCACCATCTTCTCGACATACGGGGTGCCCGGCTGACCCACGGAAGAGGCGAATGCACTGCCCTCTGTTCGCTTGGTCTTGGGTTCATCACCCGTCAGGTCCACACTGGTGAAGAGGGCATTGGGATGCAAGGCCATTTGAATGCGAATGCTGTCCCTTGCCTCCATGGCTTGGAACAAATCGTTCACCACACCGATGACGTCGTGTTCAGGTGAATCATGAGGGGCGGTCACGTCCGGAGCTGAATCAGCATCAGGGTGCGCTGTATCGCCTTGACAACCTGCCATGCCGATAAGACAAAAACAGAGGGCCAACAGTGGGAAAAAGAGGGTGTATTGTTTCATGAGTTTATCCAAATTCTTTCTGTCCAGACTTCACCAGTTTCCGATTGCAGTCGAACCACAATCCAATCGGTCTAAGGTATTCCAAGGAGGTGCCGTCCGGGTGCAAGATCGCCATCAAACAAGATGCAACCACCAGCTACAGAATCTGTGCATTCAAATCCGGCCAATTCCCGTTGCCCCTCCCGAAAATGACAAACGTCACCCCGAGAACTGTCAAATGTCATTGGCCACTTCCAAAGCTCCACTGATTTTGGGATGTGCTTCTCTCCCTTCACAAGCCAGACTCACCATGACCACGATGAACCCCACCCTCTCCAATCAACTCGACCGCAGCTGGGCCGACCGCCTGGTCCCCAGCCTGAATCGCCTGCTCGCCGATTTTGAGATGCTTCGATTCAACGCGCGAAGCGCACTGTGGAACGGGTGGGGAGAACAGTATCCTGCCATGGCAGAAATGCTGCCCCACTTCATCCGGCACGCAGACCATGCAACCAATGCCATCGGTCGCCGCATCCGCTGTCTGGAAGGACACCCGGTCTCCACCATGGCAGAATGCCTTGAGAGCGCCACGATCAAAGCCACCGATGGGGTCATGCACCACCGTGCGTGCAACCGCATGCTCCGGGAGTCGCTCTCTCACATCCTCAAAGAGGAACGGCAAATCGTGACCGAAGCACAACACGCGGGCGACGAAGTCACTGCACGCTGCCTCATCGAGTTCATGCAATTCCAAGAGGAAACCATGTGGACCCTGCGCACATCCCTGCGGCGCACCGCATTTGAAGAGCAGTACCTCTCCAAGGAACGGGTCTGAACGCGTCCCAGCTTAGCGCTGGATCATCAGGGGTCCGGCGTGTTCAACACCCTCGGGAAGCTGCAATACGAAATAGTGCGTTCCGTCAGCAGCACCGTCTCCATCCCACTCATTTTCGTAACCCGTGGCCTCGTATACAACGGCTCCGTTCCGGTTGTACACCGTCAATTGATTGTCGGGGTAGAGTTCAATGTACTTGAAGACCAGACGGTCGTTCTTTCCATCCCCATTTGGCGTGAAGATGTTGACCATCTCCACAGCACAAGCCAATATCTCAAGCACATGCGAGTCTTGGTCCCCGCACAGGCCCTCCAAAACGTGGTTTACAGTTACCGTGCCCACACCTGCAGCCTGCAAATTGAGCAGGCCACTTTCGGCCCCGATGCAATCCTGACCTGAAGGGCTGGTTGCACTCCAGACACCGCCGGCCCAGATTGCACCCAATTGCCACTCGTCGACACCAATGCACAGCTCGTCATTGGGGACGTCCACGAGAATGGTCGCATCCCGCTGGGGAACCACCACAATCTGCACCGCATCGATGTCCGCACACACCTCTTCAATGCTGTACGTAATGGTGTAATTGCCCGCACCGATACCCGGATCAAATGTTCCTCCCAGGGTGATGCAATTGCCACAATCGGCTGTCCAAGCTCCGCCAGCCTGAGCCGCGGTAAACACTTCATTTGCCCCTGATTCACAAAGGTCTGGAATGGCGTCAATGGTCGCATCAACAGCCGGCGCAACCACAATGTCAATGCTTCCCGAAACGCTGCAGCCAAGGGGGTCGTCATAGGCCACCGTCACCGTGTGGTTTCCGACACCTGCTTCACCGGGGTCGAACAACCCGTTTCCATTGACACAACCACCACAATCCGCACTCCATTCCAAATTGGGGACATTGGACCAAACCGCTTCCGCATTGAGGTCAACATCCGCATTGAGAACTCCACCTGAATTGTTGACGCAGAAGGGGTCTTCCTCCTGCAACGTCACCGTCAAGATGGGCAAGACCGCTGTTGAGAACGTGGCACTGTTCGAACAACTGCCAT
>CACAUH010000047.1 GCA_902535565.1 uncultured Bacteroidota bacterium
CGGCCATGCCCAAGGTGTTGAGGGAAATCGTGGCCCCGAAGGCCCCTGCCCCAAGGGTAGAGGTTCCCACACCCCGCTGGACCTGGATGTCATCCGTGCCACTGGCCAAGTCGGGCATGTTGACCCAAAAGACACCCTGCGATTCACTGTCGTTGATTGGAATGCCGTTGAGCGTGACGTTGATGCGGGTCGGATCCGTTCCCCGAATGCGAAGACCGGTGTACCCAACACCAGCACCGGCGTCAGAAGTCACCACCACGGAGGGCGTGTAGCGCAGGATATAGGGTAAATCTTGGCCCGTATTGCGATCGGCGATTTGCTCGATATCCAAGGTTTTCGCCGCAAACGGGGCGCGCTGAGTTGCGCGAACCGCGGTCACAGCTGCGGGCTCAAGAAACCGAGAAATTGTATCGGTTCGGAGCAGATCAGACCCAGAAACCAGACCTTGGCCTAGGCCGACAACGGGCATAAAAAACAAAAGTAAAAATGTGGTGGATCGCATGGCGTTTCAGTTGTGGCCACGCAGGACTCCGTGTAGACGGACCCGACCGCTCATGCGGTGTTTCGCTTCCTTCCCGGCATGACCCGGACAGGTTCGGAGGGTGTGATCTCAGCCTTTCGGCACCCCTGCGGACAAGGACAAAACTAATCGCCTGCCCTCAATGTTCAATGCCTTTTGTTCCACATCCATTTGCGCCGAATTTACCTTTGTGATATGGCCCACGCTCCCCTCCCGGAATCACCCTTGGACCTTCAATCGGTCCTCGATCACGCGCTGGGGGTCGTGCGGACGGCGGCAGCAGAACTGGCCCGCTTATCCCACACCGATTTGAACGTCGCATACAAAGGGGACGGCTCACCGGTGACCAATGCCGATCACGCGAGCCACGACATCATCGCAAAAGGACTGTCAGGCCTCGGCATCCCCGTGGTCAGCGAGGAAGGGGGGCGCACCCCCCATGAAGAGAGAAAGACCTGGTCACGGATGTGGTTGGTTGATCCTCTCGACGGAACTGGGTCCTTCATTCGCATGCGCTCGGGTGAAAATGGACGGGGCAAACGCCATCGAGTTTTTGGGCATTGGCGGGTCGAATCACTTTGTCCCGTTCTCCGAAATGCGCTTCCAGCACATTTGGATGTGCAGCGGCGAGTCGCTTCATGGCCTGGTGCCCGGGGGGCCAGAACTGGCGAAGAGACAACCAGCAATCGACGACCATTGACCACATTTCTTGTGTCTCTAGGTGGAACATGGAGAACTGGAAAAAATGGTCGGGCAAGAGTCCTTTTTTGTGCAACCATGTGCCTGCGCTGACAATGCCTTCCCGTTGGCGTTCACTTTGTCCCAGCCAGGCCCTGCCGGCAAGGGTGTCGACCGCACAGCAGTAGCCAAAGTTCTTGACCAGGCCATCGGGTGCGAGCAATACAACGCGGGAAAAGCGCTCCGGTTGCAGGGTCCACCAATGCAGGGCGATGCGGCCACCAATGCTATACCCGATGAGCGTTCCGTTGAATTCGATGCCCTCCGACTCCATGAGTGCATCCATTGCCGTGTACCATTCGATTGGCTCAATTGGCCGATGGTGGCCAGAGGATTGCCCGTGCGCGGCCAGATGCACCATCAGCAGGCCGGTTTCCTGTTGCAAAAGTGGCCGCACCGCCAGCATGTCTTCCATGGGCCGGCTGAACCCGTGCAGGGCAATGCTGACCTTCTTTTTTCCGCTCGAAGGCGTCCAAAGCGTGTATTCCAGTTGGATTTCGCCGCGGCAAAAGACCTGCCGCCGCATCTCGGAAGGCAGGTTTTCGGGCATGGAATCCGGTGGGAGGTTCATGTCGCGAAGTTGAGGCAAGGATTTTTGCGCATAAACAGAGGTAGCCTGTGGAAAACGCAGCGTGTGGGAGTGGAAGGTGAGCGGTAGTTTTACCCCGGTTTTCACGGATGGCGTCGTTGCCTTCCGGAAAAAAAAAATGCCGAAAGACACGAGCATCAAGTCCGTCCTCATCATTGGAAGTGGACCCATTGTCATCGGACAAGCCTGTGAATTCGACTATTCTGGGTCGCAGGCATCCCGCTCTCTTCGCGAAGAAGGCATCGAGGTTACCCTCATCAATTCCAACCCGGCGACCATCATGACCGACCCGGTTGTGGCGGACAATATCTACCTGATGCCGTTGGAGCCTGCCTCGATCGAAGAGGTCTTAAAAAAGCACGACATCGATGCCGTGCTTCCGACGATGGGGGGACAGACGGCATTGAACCTGGCCATCACCTGCGATGAGATGGGCATCTGGGAGGAGTATGGGGTCAAGATGGTTGGAGTCAACATCGACGCCATCGACATCACGGAGAACCGCGAGCGCTTTCGTCAGCTGATGGGGGAGATTGGCGTGCCCATGGCGCCCCAGGCCACAGCCAAGAGTTTTTTGGAAGGCAAGGAGGCGGCACAGAAATTCGGTTTTCCACTTTGCATTCGCTCTTCTTTTACCCTCGGTGGTGCAGGAGCATCTGTGGTCCACGATCCGGAAAAGTTTGACGAGCTCTTGACCCGAGCGCTTCACATCTCACCCATCCACGAGGTGATGATCGACAAGGCGCTGATGGGCTGGAAGGAGTTCGAGCTTGAGCTTCTTCGCGATGCTAACGACAACGTCGTCATCATCTGTTCCATCGAGAACTTCGACCCGATGGGGATCCACACAGGCGACTCCATCACCGTGGCGCCAGCCATGACTTTATCGGACACCACGTTCCAGCGCATGCGGGACATGGCCATTCACATGATGAACTCCATCGGTGCTTTTGCCGGTGGTTGCAACGTACAGTTTGCGGTGTCGCCGGACGAGAATGAGGACATCATTGCCATCGAGATCAACCCGCGTGTCAGTCGATCCTCGGCATTGGCTTCGAAGGCTACGGGTTACCCGATTGCCAAGATTGCTGCGAAGCTGGCCATTGGCTTCCACCTCGATGAGTTGACCAACCCGATCACGGGGTCGACCAGTGCGTTCTTTGAACCCACCCTTGATTATGTGATCGTGAAGATCCCGCGTTGGAACTTCGACAAATTTGACGGCTGTGATCGCCAGCTCGGGTTGCAGATGAAGGCTGTGGGAGAGGTCATGGGCATTGGTCGCAGTTTCCAAGAGGCGCTTCAGAAGGCCTGTCAGTCTCTTGAAATCAAGCGCAACGGTTTGGGGGCCGATGGCAAGGAGCTTCGCGATCAGGAGGCCATTCTGCACTCGTTGGAGTTCCCTTCATGGAACCGCCTTTTCCACCTCTATGACGCCATCAAGTTGGGCATCCCGATGAAGACGGTGTGGGAGAAGACCAAAATCGATCCGTGGTTTCTTCGTCAGATTGAGGACCTGCTCAATGTGGAGAAGCGCATTGAGGCCTGCCGCCTTGAGGACATTTCTTTCGATTTGATGAAGGAAGCCAAGCTCAAGGGCTATGCGGACCGACAGATTGCACATCTGGTGCGGTGCAAAGAGAGCGAGGTATTTGGGCGCCGTGTGGATCTGGGTATCGAGCGCAGCTACCGGCTTGTGGACACTTGTGCGGCTGAGTTCGTGGCGCAGACGCCATACTACTACAGCACGTTCTGCGAGGACAACGAGTCGCCCAAGACGGAAGGCCGCAAGGTGGTGGTGCTGGGCAGTGGCCCGAATCGCATTGGCCAGGGCATTGAATTTGACTACTGCTGTGTCCATGGTGTGATGGCAGCCCGCGCGGCTGGTTATGAGGCGATCATGATCAACTGCAACCCAGAGACGGTGTCCACGGACAGCGATACGGCCGACAGGCTTTATTTCGAGCCGGTGTTTTGGGAGCACATCTACGACATCATCCGGCACGAGAAGCCAGAGGGGGTCATCGTGCAGCTTGGCGGTCAGACTGCATTGAAATTGGCGGAGAAGCTCGACCGTTATGGCATCCCCGTCCTCGGAACCAGTTTCCAAGCGCTGGACATTGCTGAGGACCGCGGTCGCTTTTCAACCCTGCTCAAGGAGTTGGGCGTGCCGTATCCCAGATTTGGTTCGGTGAGCTCTGCTGAGCAGGGCATCGAATTGAGCCGGGAACTCGGTTTCCCCCTGTTGGTTCGCCCCAGCTATGTCCTTGGGGGTCAGCGTATGAAGATTGTTATCAACGAAGAGGACCTCGAGCGTCATGTGGTGGACATCCTCCGCGACATGCCCGACAACAAGATTTTGCTCGACCATTTCTTGGAAGGGGCCATCGAGTGTGAGGCGGACGCCATTTGCGACGGTGAGGACACCTACATCATCGGGGTCATGCAGCACATTGAGCCCGCGGGCATTCACTCGGGTGACTCCTACGCAGTGTTGCCTCCTTACAATTTGGGAGACATGGTCCTGGAGCAAATTGAGGAGATCACCAAGAAGGTGGCCGTTGCGCTGGAAACAAAGGGCCTGCTCAACATCCAGTTTGCTGTCAAGGACGACACGGTCTACGTGATCGAGGCCAATCCGCGTGCATCGCGCACGGTTCCTTTCATTGCCAAGGCCTACCAAGAGCCTTACGTTCAGTATGCGACGCAGGTGATGCTGGGAGAAAAGAAGGTCAAGGACTTTGATTTCCAGCCGAGAAAGCGGGGGTATGCGATCAAGATTCCCGTCTTCAGCTATTCCAAGTTTCCCGAGGTCAATAAGGAGCTCGGACCTGAAATGAAGTCCACGGGAGAGGCCATCCAATTCATTGACACCCTGCGAGATCCGTTCTTCCGGAAAATCTACTCCGAGCGGAACCTCTACCTGTCCAAATGATTCCCGGGCTTTTTCGCACCTTGGTCGGCCTTGTTGTCGCCTGGTTTGTTTTTCGCTTCTTGGACCGCATGTTCGGTGGCAGGCGCTCTTCAGCAAGTGGCCGAAATGCCCGAGGCTCTAGGGGACCGACCCCGCCGAGTGGACCGGCGAAACCGGCCAAAGACGACCATCTCGGCGAGTATGTGGATTTTGAGGAAGTCAAAGGAAAGGATTGATGTGGAGGTCTACGTGACCTTCGGTCTTGGGACTAACTTGGCGGCATGAGCGACCGTCCGAAACCTGCCCAGCTCCTCCGTTCCGCCTTGCCGCATTTCATTGCTGTCGTTTTGTTGATGGCAACAGCGGTTTCATTTTATTCCAAGTCGTTTGATGGTTATCGCTTGAGGATGCCTGATATCGAGCATTTCATTGCCACTGCGAAGGAGGTGAATGACCATCGTGCGCGAACTGATGGCGAGCAGGCGCTATGGACGGACAGTCAATTTGGTGGGATGCCCACCTTCCAACTGGGCCTTAGGACGCACGATGTCAATGCGGGATCATGGCTGAGCAGGACACTTCGATTGGGGATCCCTCAACCGGCAGATCACCTTTGGATGGCATTGTTGTGTGCCTATTTGTTGGCGGCTTTGCTGGGCTGTGGTCCGTGGGTGTCTGCACTTGTGGCCTTTGGATTTGGGTTTAGTTCACTGAACATTCTCTATTTGGGAGCGGGCCATGCATCCAAGGTGATGTCCATCGCGACCTTGCCGGGCATCTTGGCTGGGGTGCTGGTCGCCTACCGGCGCAACTTATGGCTGGGTGCTGGTCTCGCCTGTGCGTTCACTGCGGTGAACTTGGCAGCCAATCACTTTCAGATGACCTATTACCTGGCGTTTTTGGTCGGGGCCATTGGCATTGCAGAAACGCTGCGCTTGGTGATGGCAGGATATCTGCGGCGAGCACTTGTGACGGGAGGAGTACTGTTGGCTTCTGCAGGCTTGGCAGTTGTACCCAATTTGGCACTGATTGGCCCCACTTTGGACTATACGCCCTACACGACAAGGGGTGAAGTCTTGCTCGATCCAGTTGGCGGAGTGGAGGTAGGAGACGCAGGATTGGATAAGGACTACATTCTCCAATACAGCATGGGTCGAGGTGAATGGTGGAGCATCCTTGTGCCCGATATCAAGGGGGGCAACAGCCCGTTGTACTGGGGTGAACAGCTTTTCAGTGGCGGGGCATTTTATTTCGGGGCCATTCTGGTGGCCTTGTTTTTGGCATCGTTGATTTTGCGCCGTGATGTCTTGCGTTGGCCCATGCTGGTGGTGGCTGCATTGGCGGTGGTGCTGTCGTGGCGTGATGCGTCGGGTTTAACCGATTTCTTCCTCGACAATGTGCCTGGATTTGCGAAGTTCCGGGACACCAAGATGATGCTCATGCTGATTCAATGCATGTTGCCGATTGGGGTTGGGCTGCTCCTGCGAGATGCGCTTGCGGGGCGAATTGAATGGGGGAAAAAGCTGTTTGTCGCTGCTGGGGTTCCCGTGTTGCTGATGCTCGTGTTTGCGCTGGTGCCGACCCTTGTTTTCGATTTTGAAAGTCACGTTCGACCTGACCGTGCTGTGGAACAGCTGGGTGCGGGTCGGGCCTTGGAGGAGCGCTTGGCGGTTTTTCAGGCGGATGTGTGGCGCAGTTTTGGTTTGGTTCTCCTCGGCATGGGCGCTTTCCTGACCATTGTTCGACTTCGCGCGTCGCTTCCGGGCAAGCCGTTGGCGGCGAACATTGTTGTTGGGGTCCTCGCTTTGGTTACCCTGGTCGAGATGCAATCTGTGGACCGCCGTTATCAGCCCGCAGACAAGGGGTGGGTTCGCACAGTTGAGTTCAATTTTCCTTACACCCCGAACAATGCCGACGAGGCCATTTTTGCAGACCGTTTGCGCATGAATCCGGCGCATCAGGCGATCATTGATGCGGAGGTTTCACGTGTCAGAAATGCTTATGATGGACGCATTGGAAAGCGAGAGGAGCGCATACTGGACGCCGCCAGATTCTCGGGATTGCAGACAGTGGACCATTTTAGGGTTCTCAATTTGCGCGGGGCGTTCAGTGACGCAACGACGAGTTATTTCCACAGAAGTGTGGGAGGCTATCACGGTGCCAAACTCCGTCGTTACCAAGACCTGATTGAGCGGGTGTTGCAGCCCGAACAGCAGGCATTTGCGGCCAAGGCCAATGGTGAAGGCGTAGACGCTGCATTGTCGGCCATGCCGGTCCACCACATGCTCAACACGCAGTACATCGTATACGATCCTGCCCAACAACCCATTCAGAATCGAAATGCACTCGGAAATGGATGGTTTGCTTCGGGGTGGACAACGGCGGATGGTGCTGAGGCGGAAATGGAGGCGCTGCAGTCCTTAAAGGCCCCCCGTGAGGCAGTGATTTCCGAGGATGACGCAGACGCATTGGTCGGCGTGGTTCCGGGTGCTGCAGATGGAGGACAGGTTGTGCTTTCGGAATTCACGCCGGATTGGCAGCGCTACCAAGTCCAAGCCCCTGCCAAGGGCTTGTTGGTGTTCAGCGAAATCCACTACCCGGAAGGCTGGGTCTTGACCATTGATGGCGAGCCGGCTGAGTTGCTGCGTGTCAACTATGCCTTCCGGGCCGCGGTGGTTCCCGAGGGCTCCCATGAGGTGGAGATGCGCTTCGTGGTGCCTTCGTTGACGACGGCCCGAACAATTGCGTCGATGGGCAGTGTGCTCATTTTGCTGGTGTTGTTGGGCAGCCTTTGGGCCGCATTCACCGGGCGCGGAAAGGTTGAAGAAGAGGGGGCTGAAGTCAGTTGACCCGGTACCCTTCGTCGGACCAGCGATCGAGCCATTCCCCTCGCCATGCACGGCGGGGTTTGAACGTGCGTGGCGGGCTTCTTCTGATCATCCAACGAATGATGGGCATCGCCAGTGGCAATCGAATGTGGACCCAGGTTGACATTGAAACCGGCAGCGCGCCGATTGTGCTTTTGATTTCCAGTGCAGTGCGGCCCATGACCACGCGACGCGCACTGCATTCGATGCCCCATCCGATGAACTCGATTAGCATGCGCTGGTAGAGTGCGTACTCCTTGTTTAGTTCGGGGTCGAACCCCACAAAATAGGCTTCGATGGTGCCACCGTCTTTGGTATCTGTAGATGGGCCCGTGGAGCCTTCTGTGGTATGATGGAGGCCGCAATGAAACCCGACGAGTTGGCCTTCATGGCGGTGGGTCACCAGCAAAAAGTCGTCTCCCCATTCCTCTGTCAATCTGGCAAAGTCATCTTTTTCCAATCCCCCCATGACGATGCTTGCACGCCCATATACGCGGCGGTACATCGAGATGAGGTCGGGTCCCATGGCCCGCAACTTCTTTGGATCAGTGATGCGCTCCAAGACGATGTCGGCATTGCGGGAAATGATGCTCCGGACTTTGGTTCGGGCTTTGGTTCGAAGGGCTTCCATCCATTCGTCTTGGCTGGTCCATGCCGGGTCCAATGGTGTCACCATCAATGGATCAAACGTTGCGCGTTGCCACTTTCTGGACCAGTGGGGTTGGAGTGCAGCGTCTTGGTCTTGGCCGAAGTCTTTGGCCATCCAGACCCTGCTTTTCCAGTGGCTGGCGCACTCTTCAAATGCACGTTCGGTGAAGCGCACACGGGCCGTGGGCGGAATGCTGGGGTCCCATCTGAATGCGTGCTCACCCGTGCCCAGGCTTTGGCCCGCTACGATTGTGCGGAAACGAAAAGGCTGCCCACCGGGATGCAGAATTTTCATCAGGATTTTGACGCCAAGGGAGACGTTCATGTGCTCTTCGGGGGAGCGGGACTCTGTGAGTACGGACTGCATGTGTATTCCACCCAAGCACGTTCCTTCTGGGGTCTTCAAGAGCCCGATGCGGCAGGTCACCTTTGTCTGCCCTGCCATGGCCCGGAAATAGCGGGGATCGGTGTAGGCGGATGGGGCCGGAAGTGCATTCCATTGGTCCCATGGGACGGTCATCATCTCGTCAAACCAAGTCCATCGCGCGCCGTCGAGCGCAGGGGAACCCTCTGCCTGTGCAGAGCTTACAGTGCTGTGGTTGGCGGTGGTCATGTCTTACGCGGACGCGAAACTATGACTTACAGGGGCGCTTGAAGTTCAAAGCGACACATGATTCATGTCGGCAAACACCTCAGAAGTCACCGCCATCAAACCCGCTGTTCCCGCTGCTCCTGTCAAATCCGCCTTTTCCCCGGCGCTGCCCGGGTTCGAGTTTACCAAATGTCCATGTGAGGGAAGCATAGACGAATCGGGACTGGCGCTTGAATGTGCCGTCTTGGAAGAAATCGCGGCCTTCAGAGGTATACGTCCATTGGCGCTGGTCGAATACGTCGCTGACCCGCAAAGAGGCACGGAGCTTTCCGTCGTAGAAATCCCGATTAACTGCTGCACTGTGGGAAATGTAACCGGCGAAGGTGCCTTGGGCGTATTCTGCTGGGGCGCGATAGCGGCCATCGATTTGTACCTTCCAGTCTCCTGTTACCAGTGCCGAAACCTGGTATCCTGCGTTGCCTTGAAATCCATTGTTTCCGAGGTCGGGTGCCAGGTTGGATCCATCGGTACGTTGGTAGTAGACGCTTCCGTTGAGGCGGACTTGCAGTGTGCGTCCCTTCCGCCACATGGCCACGATTTCCAACCCTGAATTGCTCTGGCGCGCGAGGTTGACGAAGCTGCGGTATGCGATGCCCGCGTCGTCCACTTCGATGAACCGGCGAATCACGTCTCGCGTGGTCTTGTAGAAGAGTGAGGTTGTCAGGGTTAGTGACTTGGTGGTCAGCTGGTGGCCCAACTCTAGACCCTCTGTGTATTCAGGACGGAGAAAGGGATTCCCGTAGCGCAGGTTCCTCGGGTCAGCGTTGTCCACGAATGGATTGACTTGTCGTCCCCGCGGTCTGTTGACCCGGCGGTTGTAGCTGAGCACCCATTGGTTTCTGTCGTCAACGGTGTAGCTCAGGTTGGCAGAGGGATAGAAGCTCACGTAGTCGTTGACGAAGACTGCATCGTCTCCGCCCAATTGTGCGACTGCAGCAGCGATGTCAGCGCTGTCGCCTTCCAGCTCGGCGGTGGTGTAGACAACCTCGCCGCGCCCTCCGATTTGAACGCCCCACGCACCGTATTTCCTGCCCCATGTCGCATAGGCGGCGTGGATGTCTTCCCGATAGCGAAAGTCGTAGGCTTGCGTGAACGGCATCCCAACACTGTCGCGTTGCCAGAACCGTTGGTCCTCGTTGCTTTCTCGGAGGATGGTCTTGTAACCGAATTCCAGTTTGCCGTCGTGATCGAGTGGTTTTTCGTAATCCACTTGAAGTGTCGCGTTCCAGTTGCCTCCGTCATTGAGGTTGGCATTGGACAGGTAATTTGAATCGAGGACCTGTGAGGGCAAGTCCTGCCAGAGGGAGTCGAGGGAGGTTCCCTCGCGCTGTGACCATCGGGCAAAGGCTTGAAGGATGTGACGTTCGCCGTATTTGTGCTCGAATCCGAGGTCGAGGTCGGTGGAGGCGTTGTCTCGCTGTGAAATGCCATACCGAGTGAAACCGCCAATTGCATCCGTGCTCCAGGTCTCGAGGTTGACCACGTCTTCTACGCCAGTGTTTTCACCCTGATTGCTTCGGACGCCAATGTTCCATGTTGTTTTTGGTGATGGCATCCAATCGAGCCCTACCCGCGCGTTCCAACTCCGGTTTTGACTGTCGGCAAAACTGTTTGAGACCAACGTGCTCAAGGAGTCATGTGCTCCACCGAGGTCTCCGCCGAAACTTTGGCGTCGCTCGCTGTCGCCACTTCGGTAGTTGTTTCGCTGGTTCCAGCCGAGGTTAAAGGAAAAGTTGAGTTGTTGACCTCGTACGTTTCCGTTGACCG
>CACAUH010000048.1 GCA_902535565.1 uncultured Bacteroidota bacterium
GGCCGATTGAAAAGGTTCGCCTGCTGCGTCACAGCCCCAAAGGGCCACACCAAGACACGTGGCCAGAACCAGATGACCGGTTCCACTCCATCGACCTCGCATCCCCACAATCAAGGGGCCTCAATGCCGGGAAACGACAACGCGCCGCTTATCCCATATTCCATTGCGTTCTACATGCAACAAATAGACCTGCTCTGGAAGGTCAGCCACATCCATTTGGAATGCCGCCTTACCAGGAAACAGCGCACGCACCGTGCGGCCCGTTAAGTCGCGGAGGAGCGCAGTTTCAATCACAGCGTCCGATTCGATTTCGAGCTGATCCGCCACGGGGTTCGGATGCACATCCAAGGACATATCAAACAGCGGAACATGCATGCCGGTCGTGTCAATAGAGCCGGTGTCGTTGGTGTTGGAAATGATCATGGTCTCCCACCAAATCGTATCGCCATTGGCCACACCCCAAGGGCCCCTCAAACCGAAACGGCCAACTGGACCGTCGTAGACACCACTTGTTGGAATCGCCTCAAGGTCGATGATATAAGTCCCATATTCCGTCATGCCCGTGTCAACTTGAAAATTGAAATGACAAATGGCCGCGTTGGTCCCCGGAGGATAGACAAACAAACGGGCATTGGGGTTATTTGACGCCGATGGGTTTCGAAGCGAAATCTCCACTTGATTGTAGTCCGAAGCGTCAATTCCAAGATTGCTCTGAAGTGTGCCACTGCGCATCACAGGTGTTTCGTTGAAAGCGCGCATCCCCATCGCTTCCGGAGTGGCGGTCAGTGTGCATCCCAAGTTGGATTCACCTGCACTAACCCAGCCCTCTTTCGAGTTTTGCCAATTGTAAACGATTTGTGCAGCCGCAGTGCAGTTAGACAGCAAACCGAAGGCGACGCAAACGAAGGGGAGAAAGAAGTTCCCGTGTTTCATGATTTCTGAAAAATGAAGGCCACAAAGCCGAAGAAGTCATCATTGGACTTCTCACGCAAGCTACGCATAATCAACAAGTAAAGGAGACGTTACCCGCCCAGTTAGGTCAGTCCACAATCCGAATCCGCTGTTCGTGGTGTATCGCTAAGGTTCGCTGCACTCCCCACGCCTTGCCCCTCACCCATCCTTGCACCTTCACCGGCGCACCTTGGACGAGAAACTCAAACCAATTCTGGCTGAGAACATCGGAAAACCGACGGGAGTCTAAAACAGCATCCAATCGAACCACAGCATCGGCCTTTCGGGCCAGTCGCTCCTCGGGAACAAACTGCAAAACACCCACAGAATCCGCCCCCACCCAGAGGCCCAGTTGACTCTCTTGGATGTCGACTTTATAGCCATTGGGGTTATACAACCCGATGTCAATGCCCACAACCGTCGCTTCATCTCCAAGAGACCGGAAGTCAGAAATCGACACGCTGCGCACCTCGAAATCCTGGGGCTGAAAACACCCTGTCCACATCCAAGCCCCGAGAATCAACCCCGAAATCACCAACGGCGCAGACCCGGAATCAACCCGCATGGAATTCCGCAAACCGCGCATGGAAGTGCGGGATGGTCTCAATGCCCTTGAAGTAATTGAACACCCCGTAATGCTCATCCGGAGAATGAATCGCATCGCTGTCCAACCCGAATCCCATCAATACGGTCTTGAGGCCAAGAATTCGCTCAAAACTGGTGACAATTGGAATGCTCCCGCCCCCGCGGAAGGGGACCGGCTTGCGCCCAAATGTGGCCTCCATGGCCGCTGCGGCAGCCCGGTAACCAGGATGGTCTATCGGGGTCACTGCAGGGTGTGCGCCATGCATCACCATCACCTCCACTTTGCAGCTTTTCGGGCAGATGGATTCAAAGTGATCCTTAAACAGCTGGGTAATCTCGTCCGGGTCCTGGTCCGGGACCAACCGCATGGAAATCTTGGCACTCGCCTCCGATGCAATCACGGTCTTGGCCCCCTCACCGGTGTAGCCTCCCCAGATGCCATTGACATCAAGTGTCGGGCGAATCGACATGCGCTCAGGGGCGCTGTAATCGCCTTCGCCTTCGGTACCTCCAATGCCGATGCTCGCCTTGTATTCCTCCTCGCTGAATGGCGCCTCCGCCATCGCCTCACGCTCCTCTGCTGACAATTCGATAACCTTGTCATAAAAGCCCGGAACCGTGATGCGTTGCTGCTCGTCTTTAAGCGACGCAATCAACTCGCACAAGATGTTGATTGGGTTGGGCGCTGCACCGCCATAAAGGCCGCTGTGCAGGTCCCGATTCGGCCCCACCACTTTGACCTCAACGTAACTCAAACCGCGCAACCCTGTTGTGATGCTGGGGGTGTCGTTGGCAATGATGCCCGTGTCGCTCACCAAGACCACATCCGCAGAAAGGAGGTCCTTGTTCTGATCGAGGAAGTCATCCAAGTGATCGCTTCCGACCTCCTCTTCTCCCTCAATAACGAACTTAAGGTTGACCGGCTGTTCACCCGACTGAACCATCGACTCCAACGCCTTCACGTGCATGAACATTTGGCCTTTGTCATCGCAAGCACCTCGAGCGAAAATGGCCCCCTCCGGATGCAATTCCGTCTTCCGAACAACCGGCTCAAACGCCGGAGACGTCCACAAGTCGAGGGGGTCTGGCGGCTGGACATCGTAGTGGCCATAGACGAGGACCGTGGGCAAGCTGGGGTCGACTATGCGCTCGCCATATACAACAGGGTATCCTGGTGTTTTCATGACTTCGACCCGATCGGCACCCGCTTTGCGAAGGTGATCTGCCACAGACTCTGCGCAGCGAATCACATCGCCCTTGAAGGCGGGGTCGGCACTGATCGAAGGGATGCGGAGGAGGTCGAACAGCTCTTCGAGAAAACGGTCCTTGTTGGCAGAGAGAAAGTCCTGTGCAGTCATGGCTGCAATGTCGCACCCACCACGTCTACGGGCAATGCCTCGGAAAGCCAAAAAAATGGAGCCTGAAGCGTCCAACCAAGAACGCGCCACAGCCACAAGACACTCTGCCACACAATTCCAACGTCCGCCTTCACCGCCTCACCCTCAAGTCCCTCCGTGCTCCACCGATGGCAGAGCATCGGTATCTTGTCGTCGCTTTGGACAGGACAATGCATCCCCAGCCAGAACCTCTCGAAACCGGAGTTGCACCCGTGCGCTTCGACGACACCTCCATCGCCTTTGCCCACCGCTCGGATATCGAGTTGAAGCGGGCGCGTTGGATGTTCAGCATTATTGGCGCCCCTTCGCTCGTCCGATTTGGATCTAAAATGCTGCGTTTTGCCGTTGCCCTGCGGTTGCCCCTCCGCTGGGCATTGGGGCCTGTATTCGACTACTTCTGCGGAGGAGAAGACATCACTGACAGCCTCTCCACCGCAAAGCGGCTCCATCAATTCGGCGTCAAAACCATCTTGGACTTCAGTGCGGAAGGACAGACAGGAGACCTCGCTTTGGATGCTGCACGAGACGAAATCATGGCCACCATCCAGGCCGCTGAAGGAAACGATCAGTTCGCCTTTGCGGTCTTCAAAGTCAGCGCCCTTTCGGACAACGACCTTCTGGAAGCCAAAGGGAGCAATGGCCCATTAGGAGCGCTTCAAAAGACCGCATGGAGCAAAGTAGAGGGCCGTGTGGCTCAGCTGTGTCAAGAAGCAGCATCCAAGAACGTGCGCATCATGATCGATGCCGAAGAAACCTGGCTACAAGGTGCCATCGACGGCCTTGCAGAATCTATGATGCAAGCACACAACCAAACGCGATGCGTGGTCTACACCACGGCCCAACTTTACCGACATGACCGGCTCGATTATGTGCGCGAACTCCAAACCAAAGCAAGAAAAGAAGGGTGGATTTCCGGCGTCAAGTTGGTGCGCGGCGCTTACATGGAGAAAGAGCGGGAACGGGCTGCAGAACGTGGATTGCCGTCGCCCATTCAACCTGACAAAGCATCCACTGACCGCGACTTTGATGCCGCAATCGATTTCGCCCTCGACCACCTGGATCACCTTCATATCGTGTGTGGCACCCACAACGAAGCCAGCACCGCACGCCTAGCAGACGGCATGATCACCCGTGGCCTGCCCCCTGACGACAACCGCGTGGCCTTTGCCCAACTATTGGGAATGAGCGACAACTTGAGTTTCAACTTGGCCCATCGGGGGTTCCTGTCGGCCAAGTATGTGCCCTATGGCCCACTTTTAGAATCCATCCCTTACCTCATCCGCAGGGCAGAAGAAAACACCTCTGTTCGGGGACAAACATCGCGCGAACTGGGCCTCATCCGCACCGAACTGGCGCGACGAAAACACTGATCCACTCAGTCACATTCACATTGGGCTGAAGCGGCCGCCAGATCTACATTCCGCACCGTCGTTGTGGAGTCGGTCCTCACATATTCCGCGGATGTCTCGTCCCCCTCTATGTGATAGAATTTGCCAGTGCCTTCTTCATTGCGGACATCACTTTGGCCGTAGCGGATTCGCCCGTCTTCAAGAAGAGACCGCAAATCGGCCATGGTCAGCACACCGCACCGCATCAGACAACGGGTTCTCTCGTCCCCAACCAAGCCAGGCTCTCCCAAGAATCGACGCACCTGCTCGTTGGGCAGCCACTGACTGCAGGATCTGCTTCCAAAGAAGAACAGGGCAAGGAGGGTTCCCATAAACAGGCCCATCATGTAACGCCACAACCGCTGAGTAAAGGTCATGGTGCAAAGATGGGGGCGCCGACATCGTAACTTCCCATTCCATGCTCAGAACGCAAGGATTGAGATACCACTATGAAAACGGTGGGCCGGAACTGGCCTTCCCGGATCTCGAAGTGAACCGTGGAAAGGAACTGCTCCTGCTTGGAGCCTCGGGCACGGGCAAAACAACCCTGCTGCATTTAATCGCCGGAATGCGCACCCCTAACGAAGGGATGGTGACCCTAAACGAAACAGCATTTAGCGCCCTCTCACCGGCAAACCGAGACCTGGCCAGGGGCAAGCACATGGGCATCGTATTTCAAACCACACACTTTGTCCAAAGCCTCACTGTATCCGAAAACCTTGCCTTGGCGCGCACGCTGGCTGGGCTCAATCCAGATGCACACAGGATCAAAAGCCTGTTGACCGGCCTGGGACTCAAACACAAACTCGGTTCCAGAGTCGATGCCCTATCCGTTGGTGAGCAACAGCGGGTTTCCATCGCACGAGCTGTGGTCCATGAACCCGGAATCATCCTTGCCGATGAACCGACCAGCGCCCTAGACGACACCAACACAGATGCCGTCCTCGACTTGCTCCGAACCCAAGCGCAAGATGCCGGTGCAGCGCTGCTCATTGTCACACATGACCAACGCCTGAAGGACCGAATGGCCGACCGGGTGGAATTAAAACCCTCTGCGTCATGAAATCCGCCCGTTTGGCCCGCCGAAACGTTCTGGACAGACCGCTGGAAAGCGGGCTGAGCATCCTGCTGCTCGCCTTTGGGGTAGGCATCATCAGCCTCATGCTGCTCATGCAACGCAGCATCAATGAAGACTTGGATCGAAACATCAAGGACATCGACCTTGTGCTCGGCGCCAAAGGCAGCCCTCTTCAACTCATTCTGGCCAACGTCTACCATGTTGATGTTCCAACCGGCAACATCCCGCTCGCCGAAGCCAAAAAGGTGATGCGCCACCCTTACATCTCAGAGGCCATCCCGCTCGCGTATGGAGACAACTACGAACTATTCCGCATCGTGGGAACAGAACCGAGCTATGCTGAGCACTATGAAGCCCAAGTCGAAAAAGGACGACAATTTGACACCCCCTTCGAAGTAACGATTGGGTCCGAAGTGGCCAGAAGCACAGGACTTGATGTGGGCGACACCTTCTACAGTGCCCATGGACTCACCGACGGAACTGACGTACACAGGGACAAAGCCTATACCGTGGTCGGCATCTTTGGCACCACCGGCGCAGTCATTGACCAACTGCTCTTGACACCGATTGAATCCATCTGGGGCGTTCATGAAGACGTGGAAGACGCCGATGACGAAATCACGGCAGTGTTGCTCAAGAAAAAGAACCCGTTGGCCATTCTCACCTTGCCCAACCTCCTTCGGGACACCCCAATGCAAGTGGCGCTTCCGGCCATCGAAATGAACCGACTGACCCAACAATTCGGAATCGGTCTTGACACCCTGCGGGCCGTGGCCATGCTGATCATGGGCCTTTCATTTGTAAGTGTCTTTATCGCCTTGTTCTCCAGCCTCCGGGACCGACGGTATGAACTGGCCTTGATGCGAACCATGGGGGCCACACCACGTCGGCTGTTCAACCTGGTCCTGTTCGAGGGGCTCTGGATGACCCTGACGGGCATCGTCATCGGGTTGCTGTTGAGTCGGATAGGCGTCGCCGTCCTGGCCAGTGCCCTGTCAGACCGGTTCCATTACGATGTGGCACAGTTGACCCCCGTTTCTGGCGAGTTGGCATTGGTAATCGGCGCCTTGGCTGTGGGAACCCTTGCTGCGGCCTTGCCTGCCCGTTCTGCCCTGCGCATCGACATTTCGAATACGTTGGGTCAGGGACGTTGACAAAGGAGGCTTCCCAAGCGTACCTTCACAACATGTCGAAGTCTTGGCAACGTACCCTGTACGCAGCACTCGGAATTCTTGGTGTCGCCGCCATGGACCTGAGCTCATACTGCCATCCCGACCCCGCCTCTCCCGACTTGGCACTCATCGGCGCCGCCAAAGCTGCTCGGCCAGATGAGGCTTTAGCATTGGACGCGCCCATCACGGCGTCTAACAACATCAGGTTAAGCGCCACAGATTTTCGAGAGTTGACGTGGGCCGAATTGGCCGATGTAGACTTCAAAGACGTTTACCTCGAAGAATTGGATAGCTACTATTGGAAGCCTGAGTTTGGTCCGCAGGTGTTAGCAGCGGAAAGTGAAGACGTCTACATCACGGGCTACGTGATTCCCGTCGACCTCGACGAAGACTTCTATGTCCTCTCGCGTTACCCCTTCGCCAACTGTTTCTTCTGTGGCGGAGCCGGTCCCGAAAGTGTGGTGGACCTCCGGTTTTCAGAGAGCGACCACAGGGCCTACCAAACAGACGACCGACTCACCTTCCACGGCAACCTTCGGCTCAACGCGGACGACGTTTACCAGATGAACTATATCCTGGAAGACGCAGAAGAACACCCCCTCTGATTCTGTTTCCAAGCGACTCAATTTCACAGAACACAAAACGACCCGGAACTCAAAGCCACCGGGTCGCGATCAATCCAATATCAAACGGCCAAGTGCGGTGAAAACGCATGCAAGATGATATCCTTGTAACGCTGGCCAAATTGATCCAAACACCATTGGCGCAGCCGGGACACGTCCGATGGACCCAAGCGTTGAATGCTCTTGCCAAGCTCCTTGGCGAAAAGGTGTCGGTCAAAGCTGACCTTGGCCAGAATGCGCTGGCAGTATTCCAACATTTTCATTGAAGGTTGAATCACGGTTGCGAAAGACGTAGCCTTGTGAAATTATCCGTTTCAAGGCCATGTTCCAAACGCTGACTTGGACAGATTCGTGTGCGCGAAGGGCCAACGTTCGCGCAGGGGTTATTTTTGTGATGTGGAACAGCCGCTATACAACCGATTGGACCGGACTTCTCTGGTTAACCGACTCGACCAAGACGGCCGCGAACGGACCACACTCAGCCTGTACCGGTATGCGAAGGTGGAGAATCCACAATTCCTTCGAGACCATCTCTTTGCCCAATGGCAACCGTTAGGTGTTCTCGGTCGTATATACGTAAGTGGCGAAGGCATCAATGCCCAACTCAGCCTCCCCTCAGAATGCCTTGATTCATTCCGAGACACTCTCGAGGCAATCGACTGGCTTAAGGGTGTGCGATTAAATATCGCCATTGAAGGAGACGATAAAAGCTTCCTCAAGTTGATCATCAAGGTCCGGGACAAAATCGTCGCCGACGGGCTCGATGACGACACCTTTGATGTCACGGATTGCGGCCAACACGTGTCCGCAGAAGAATTCAATTCCCTATCGGAACATCCCGATACTGTGGTGGTGGACATGCGGAACCACTACGAAAGTGAAGTTGGCCACTTTAAAGGCGCCATTCTTCCCGCTTCGGAAACCTTCCGGGAAGAAATACGGGAAGTAGAGTCTCTGCTGTCCGACAGAAGAGACAAGAACATCGTCTTGTATTGCACGGGGGGCATTCGGTGCGAGAAAGCCAGTGCGTACTTGAAGCACAAGGGGTTTCCCAATGTGCACCAACTCGAAGGCGGCATCATTCAGTACGTAAAACAAGTCCAAGCAAAAGGCCTCGACAACCGGTTCCGAGGGGTCAACTTCGTCTTTGACGAACGCCTCGCTGAACGCGTCTCAGATGAAGTCGTGTCAGAATGCCATCATTGTGGTTCCGCCAGTGATGCCGTGACAAACTGTGCCAACACCGCGTGCAACGTGCTGATGATACAATGCCCGGTGTGCGCAGAGAAAATGGAGGGGACATGCAGTTCCGAATGCCAAGGTTTCCTTGCCCTTCCAGCAGAAGAACAAAAGGCCCAACGCGCCGGAAAGAGAACGAAAAACCGGACCTTCCGAACGCCTGACTCAGCCAGTCAAGCAGAACACTAAGGATCAGCCCTTCCGGGTGTTACGTTTCTCTTGGAGAAACTCAATGTTTCTCTTTAGCCCCAAGTAACCCGTCCGCTGCAAAGGGCTCTTTTTAAAAAGTGTGTCAAAGGTTTCTTCCTTGAGCTCCAGCCAATCTTTCTTGGTCATTTGAAGGAGATCTGGACTGGGCTCAAAAGCGGGCTCACTGTGAGGTTTGGCCCGTCGATTCCAAGGGCATGCCTCTTGACACAAGTCACATCCGAACATCCAGTTATCGAACTTACCCGCCATGGGCTCGGGCAAAGCGTCCCGCAGCTCAATGGTAAAGTAGCTGATGCAGCGGCTCCCATCCACCACTTGTGGCCGGATGATGGCTTGTGTCGGACACACGTCCAGACATCGGGTGCAATGACCGCAGTGATCGGTAACAGGACCATCCACTGGCAAGTCCAAGTCCACCATGATTTCGCCAAGAAAGAAATGACTGCCCCCCTTCTGACTGAGCAACAGTCCATTCTTGCCGATCCAACCAAGCCCCGACTTTGCCGCCCAAGCCCGCTCCATAACAGGCGCGGAGTCCACGAAGACACGACCGGCAATGTCTCCCCAATCCCGACGCATCCACTTGAGCAACTCCTTGAGCTTCCATTTCACCACAAAGTGGTAATCTTCTCCAAAGGCATACTGTGAAATGCGGGGGGCCTCTGGGTCAGCCTGCCTTTTGTCCGTGTAATGATTGAACAAGAGGCTGATCACCGTCTTGGTTCCCGGCACCAACAATGTGGGGTCAAGCCGCTTGTCGAAGTTCCGCTCCATGTATCCCATTTGGCCATGTTGTCCTTCGGACAACCAAGCAGCCAACCTCGGCTCTTCGGCGACCAGCCGCTCTGCCCGGGAAAATCCGACACCAGAAAAGCCCAATTCCTCCGCCCACCGGCGGATTTGCGCCACGCGCTCTTCTCCAATGTGCAGGGTGCGGCCCATCTGAATCAGCCAGCGTCGAACAGCCCTCCGCCCGACGCGATGGCCCTCCCCAAGTGTTTGTAGGCAGCCTCGGTGGCCTGCCGTCCACGAGACGTCCGCATCAAGAACCCCTCTTGAATGAGAAAGGGCTCATACACTTCTTCCAAGGTTCCAGCATTCTCCCCCACAGCTGTTGCAATGGTGGTGATTCCCACTGGCCCCCCTTTGAATTTATCGATGATGGTCTCCAGAATCCGGTTGTCCATCTCGTCAAGGCCTTTCCGGTCCACATTCAAGGCATCAAGTGCATACCGAGTAATCTGAGGTTCGATGGTGCCATCCCCTTTGATTTCCGCAAAATCACGCACCCTGCGAAGGAGGGCATTCGCAATCCTCGGCGTGCCCCGACTACGTCCGGCAATCTCGAGCGCCGCCTCATGGTCAATTGGAATCCCCAGCAACCCTGCACTTCGCTCCACAATGGCGGTCAACGTCTCTGCATCGTAATAATGGAGACGCAGATTGATGCCAAATCTGGCCCGCAGCGGTGCCGTCAGCAATCCGCTCCTCGTGGTCGCACCCACAAGGGTAAA
>CACAUH010000049.1 GCA_902535565.1 uncultured Bacteroidota bacterium
CACCAGCGGATGGATCCTCGACACCGGCATCGACAAGGGCTTCTACCCCAACAACCGTTCCTTCGGAGCCGGCCTCAACGTCACCTTCTGATTCGACCATCATGAATAAGTTTCAACGCAACCTCACCGTCCTCGCTGGCATTGCGATCGTGCTGGCCGCATGCAGCAAGGACCGCCTCGACGTAGAACCCGTCAATGAGTTCCTCTCTAGCAACTACTACCAAACCGAATCTCAAGTCGGTGCTGCACTGATTGCAGTATATGACCCCCTTGGATGGGGCATGGCATACGGCCAATGGGTATCCCAAGTCATGTATGGCGACATCCGCTCAGACAATGCCAACGCCGGTGGTGACCCATCAAACAACGACCAGCCCGGCTGGCAGGAGTACGATGACTTCACCAACACGAACACCAATGTGGTGACGCACCCGATCTACCGCAGAGGATATGTCGGGATCAGCCGAGCCAATGCGTTAATCGACCTTACTGAGATTGAATCAAGTGCAGTGTCCCAGTATAAAGCACAAGCCCAATTCTTGCGCGCATACTACCACTTCGACCTGTTTCGCCATTTCGGGCCCATTCCATTGATCACCACAAGTTTGACGCCCGATGACGTGAACCTAGAACGGAGCACACTCTCCGAAATCATGCAACAAATCGTCACGGATTGCGCAGAGGCCATGCCCTACCTTCCACTGATTCCACCCAGCGGAGAAGAAGGTCGGGTCACACAAGGTGCTGCATACGCATTGATGGGCAAGGCCTACCTCTATTGGGCAGACCTCAAAAATGACGACCCCGCTCTTTTCCAAAGTGCAGCTGAGGCATTTCAGAACGTCGTCGACTTGGGGGTGTATAACCTCGAAGACGACATGGAAGACCTGTTCAAATTTGAAAACAGAAACACCGCAGAATCCGTTTTCGAAATTCAGCGGAGCCCACTTTATCAGAGTGACTGGGGTTGGTTCGAGGGCGTCGATGGGAATGGCATGATCCAACTCTGTGGTATCCGTGGCCTCTGCGCAGCGCACCCCACATTTGAAGCCGGATGGGGTTTCATGTCCGTCACGCCAAGCCTGTGGAATCACTTCCTAGACGATGACACCTACCGCCGGGATGTGGCCATTGTCTCTGAAGATGAACTCGCACAAGACCTAGCAGACGCAGGACTGAGCTGCGATCCCATTATTGACATGACCCAAAACAACCCTGTGGACTACACAGGGTATTGGCAAGAGAAATACCCCAACCTCAAAGCCTACGCTGGAACCAACATCAATGGTGGAAACGAACACCTGACCAAGTCCCAGAACACGCATGTGTTCCGCTATGCAGACATCCTGCTCATGTTGGCTGAATCCCTGCACCGCGGATCTGGAGACGATGGACTGGCCATGGCCTATATCGATCAGGTCCGGGAGCGCGCCGCTGGGCCTGGGGACAACAGCAGCACCTATCGGACAGCATCCATGGTGATGGCAGACGAAGGCTGGAGCCTACTGGACCTCATTTGGTACGAACGCCGCGCTGAATTCGCCTGTGAAGGCGACCGTTGGTTCGACCTTGTCCGAAGTGGGCGTGCCAGTGCTGACCTGTTCATCGGCGACGGCGACAAAGCAGCCAACTTCAGTGAAACCCACTTGTGGCTTCCAATCGCGCTCGAAGAGACACAGATCGCCCCCACCCTGACAACATACCCCGACGCCTCTCTCTTCAATTGAGGCTCAGACAATCATTAAACACAACCACAACCCCAATACCCCATGAACAAGACGATTCAGGCGCTAAGCCTGCTCCTCTTTGCCAGCCTGGTCATCGCCAGCTGCAGGCCAGATCCCGAACCAGACCCCAGTGCAACGGTCATCGCGAGCTTCCAATATGAAATCAGCGAAACCAACTGGGCAGAGGTGAACTTCACCAACTATTCTGTCAACGCCACTTCACACGCTTGGGACTTCGGCGATGGCAACACGAGCACCGAAACCAGCCCAACCCACGAATACGCAGAAGGTGGCGAATACGAAGTAACCTTGACCGCAACCGGTCTCGACGGGTCGGCCTCCAAAACGGAGACCGTCGCCATTGTCGACCCAAACAATGCGGCCATCTTCCTTTCCGGTGCTGGCGGCAAAACCTGGTACCTCGATCGCGAGGACCTGGCGTTGGGCATCGGACCCTCCATCAACGACAACAGCTGGTGGTCCTTTGGAGGAGTGACGCCACTCGGTGAGCGCCCTTGTATTCTCGATGACAGCTACACCTTCAATCCGGACGGAACCTGGGAGAAAAACACCAATGGAACCCTTTTTATGGACTCAGACGGCAATGGTGGATGGCTCGGAATCGACGAAACCTGCCTCGACGAAAGCGAACCTGGACTCTGGAATGGTCCCAATGGCGAGGACCTCAGTGCCTTCGCCGATGGTGGCAACTACACGTATGACTTCAACGTCAACACCAACACCGTCACCATTGATGGATTTGGCGCTTACATCGGACTCTGCAACAAGACCGAAAATGGCGACAGCTATGTGCCCGCTGCCTCCAAGATGTACACCATCATCGACATGGTCGAAGGAGACACCGAGGATCGCCTGAGCCTCGCTTTGGTGCGGGGTGACGGAAGCTCTTGGAACTTCTACCTCGTACACTATCACGACGAAGCAGACATTCCACCAGTTCCCGCTTCCACTCCCATTGCCAACTTCTCATACGCAGCGGATGGCAACACGGTGACCTTCACAAACGGCTCGTCCAATGCCACATCCTACGTCTGGGAATTCGGTGACGGTGGAGTCAGCTCCCAAGAAGACCCCGTGCACACGTACAGCATGGACGGCAACTACGAGGTCAGTCTGACTGCCTATGACGACGCTGGAGAAAGTGCAAACGCAACCCAAACCCTCACCATCAGCTCCGCCATCTTCACCGCTGCGGACCTGTCCAGTGCCGATGGCAAGACTTGGATGCTGGACGGCGAAAACTGCTACTACGTGGGCCCTTGTCAAGGCTGCAACGATTGGTGGGGCGGTATCGACGCCGCTGGCGTCATAGAACGCGCTTGCCAACTGGATGACCAGTGGGTGTTCCACACCGACGGCACGATGGAATACATCACCGAAGGCGTGATCTGGGCAGAGGACTACCTCGGCGGCAACAACGAGTGTATCGACGAGACCACCCTCACCCCACCAATGGACGCATATGCTGCTGGAACACATGCATTCACTGCGTCCGGAACCGAAATCACGGTGGACGGGCTCGGCGCCTTCATCGGCTTCAACAAAGCATACAATGGAGGTGAGCACCCTGGAGATGGTTCCGGCGTCCCAGCCAGCTCAATCACCTACGAGGTCTTCCAATACACCAATGTGGACGGCGTTGAACGCCTGACCATAACGGTTGACTACGGAGCCAACCCTGGTGAAGCATACTGGCACATGCGCCTCATCGCCCAGTAATCCGTTTTCTACTGGACCCGGAATTGGGGGAGCTGGCACTGCGCCGGCTCCCCCTTTTTCTTTGAACGCCCCTGCCCCATTCGAATCAGCATCTGCTGATCGAATTGAAGCCCGACAGGGCCGCATCCAAACCAGCCGAAAATCGACTCTACATCCAACCGGGCCTTTAACAGTATACCTGAGAGGCCAGCCATCGAAGATGGGTGCCTGTTGTCGATAAAGGCCAACCATCGGTTCCCTTGAACAACAAGAGAAACAGCCCGAGGAAGCCAACCCCAAAACACATCAAGAAAAAGGGGGAGTCAGCGCTTCGCCGACTCCCCCATTTCCAAGTCCTCCTGTATTTGGATGGACCGAGATTTCGGAGATCCCGTTTACCGAATCGGCTTCAAGAATCGGCCCGAATTGACCGTGCCATCCTCGCGGGTCACAAAAACTTCATAAACCCCGGCAGCCAGCCCATCCAAAGACAACCGCTCCGAAATACTCGAGGCATCGTAGAACGTCTTTCCGTATACCGGGCGCCCACTGGCGTCATAAATCGAAAGGGTCAAGTTCTGTGGGAAGAAAACCGAAAAGGCAACATTGACCTCCCCTGTCTGCACTGGATTCGGGAAGACCATGACCGATTGATAAGACGTTGGCCCGGCATCGTCGATTTCCTCTTCGTATTGGAACTCCATCCAATTGAAGTTGAACGGCGCCTCTGTCACCACCACGCGCAAGGTGTAAAGTCCTTCTTCAATGACAATGTCTCGGCTTGTGGTCTCCCAAGTTTGCCACCCACCCGTGGCAGCGAAGGTGACCGTACCAAGACCGGTCACCTGACCGTCAATGTCAACCAGCTCCAACGAAACAGCGCCGTCCTGTTCGGAGGCAGTGCGGAAGTTCACGGTATAATCTCCAGAGTATTGAACATTGACTTCATACTCCATGTAGTCACCCGGATCCAAGAACCCCAAATTCTGACCACCGCCGTTGTCTTGGGTGCTCTCCACCTCTACCCCAGACTGGTTGCTGAAGCCCTCAGCCTCAACCCAACCGGGAATGGCATAGCGGAAATCCAAATCATTAAAAACGTCCTCGTCAGTGAAAGCCGACAGTGCCCCTCCATCCGTGGCCACAATTTGATTTCCATCATAGGACATGGTCAAGTCCATGGTGGCATCCATGTTCTCTTCTACCTCAAACAGAAGGACACGGTCATTTTGTGGGTCCCAAGACACCGACAACAGCGTGAGAATCTCGCCATCTGCATAGAGGGTAAAAGCGTCGGGACCCTCCACAAAGGGAAATTGGATGGGCTTGTTCAAGGTCAATCGAACATGCTCGGCATCGACCGTTTTTGCATTGACAAAGGCCATGGCCACCTCCTCAGCAGGCGTTCCTGTGAAAACGAAATTGAGATGGCTGATTTCAAATCCACCTTGATCAGCATAGAACTTCAGTCCCACAGGGCCTTCCTCAAGAAACACATCTTCGATGGTGACCGTCTGCCACCCACCCGATGCGCCAAGCGTTTGAAATTCAACATAGGACGAGACATCCGCACCATTTGCTTCGAAGTGCACCAAACCAGGCGCCTCACCCAAGGACACGCGCATCTTGATATCGTACAATCCACCGGAAGAGACATCGAGGGTGTACTTCATCCATTCGTCAGTCGCAAGCCAGCTCACCTTGTATCCATTGTCGTGGACGGGATCATTGGAGAACGTGATGTCCACGCCATCATTGCGGTACTGCCATCCTGAGTTCCACTCTGTATAGTTGCCAGTGCTCACGTGGTAATTGGCCACCTGAACATCGCCATACGCAGAACCCACTGTCCCCATGTCAAAGTCCGTAGCGTGAACAATGCCTGGAATCTGATGGTCTCCACCGTATGGAATGGTGCCATCAGATTGCACTTGACGAAACATCGCGTCCACCACATCCTGCTGAACACGACAATTCTCAAACTTGAGTTTGTCCGCGAGGTCCATCAGGGCGTCCGTGGCAAACGCCTGCGTAGGCTGGGCAGCACTGCCGCTCCAGTAATCCAAAAGGGTCTGATATTCATCTGTCTTTTCGATGGCCAGCGGCGCGGAAATGCTCGCCACCTTCTTGAGTGGCCACCAAGCCCATCCAATGTTGAGCTCTTCCAGCAAATGAATGGCATCGCGGAACCAAACGTTTGAGTTCTCTCCGCTTTCCCCCAGATACAAAGGCACATTGTGCGCATCGCGAATGCTGGTGGCAAAGCCCATGGATCCGACGTCATTGATGCTCCAGTACTTGTGGGGCGAATAGACCAATTGATCATCCCACGGTGGGGTCAACCCACTGAAGTCATTGGCCCACCAGTTTCCTTCGATGAAAATGATGTGATCCGGATCCACTGAGCGAATGCTGTCCGTGCATTGCTCATAGAGGTTTCTCAGGGCATTGCCCCCAGGCAAATCCCAATTGGGCTCATTGAGCAAATCGTATCCGGCCACCCAGTCCTCGTCGACGTAAATCTCAGCCAACCGCTTCCAAAGCGACGCCATCTTGTTTTGGTTGTCCTGATTCTCCCAAAGTGAGGGCTTTGACGAATCATAGTCCGAAATGGCGGCATCATAGCCTTGGCCTCCAGGAGCCGCGTGCAAATCGAGAATGACGTACATCTCATTTTGCTTACACCAAGACACCACGCTGTCCGTCAACTCAAAGCCAATCTCCAGCCATGTGTTTTCCCCTGGAACAGGCTCCTCTTCGATGGGGAGCGTAAAGAGGTTGTAGTGCATCGGCAGACGCACCGAATTGAACCCCCAGGACTTCATCGCATCGATGTCCGCCTTGGTCACGTGATTCTGCAGCCAAGCATCGTAAAAGTCATTCGTAGCATCTTCTCCAATAAGGAGCTCAATCATGGCACGAATCTCGTGCTGAGGGTTGGCGAAACCTGCCGTTTGTAGCATATAGCCCTCCTGCACCATCCAACCGCCCAAGCCCATGCCGCGCAGCAACACATTCTCGCCGCTCTCATTCACGATGCTCGGTCCATTGGTGGACAGACGCGGGCCGTCGGAAGAAGATGCAGAGCAAGCCTGCCCGAACGCCGCCAACTGAATCAACATGTCTCCCACGCCAATCAAGCCGTCCGCATCATGATCTGGACATTCCGTTTCCTGGAGTTCAAAAAGGCATGAGCCATTCTCCCATTGGGCAGTCGGATCAAAATTCAAAGCATTGGAATACGTACAGCCGGTTGTGCCGATATTCTCACAAAAGAGCGATGGTGAAGCCGGATCAAACAGCGGGTTGTAGTTGGCCGAGAAGGGGTCAGCACAACCCAGACATTGGGCACAGCCATTGAAACACACCACATCGAGCGCAACATCTGAAGCCACCGAAATCGTGCGAAATCCTCCCTCAGCACATGCGCCTGACGCACTTTCCCAGGCCAGACCCATGATGCCAGCGGGAGTGCCAAAGCGAAAGCTGCATTCGCCAGCTTCCTCCAAGGTCACTGTGGCCTCTCTCGCCCCCCACATTCCGGCCTCCATCTCAAACACAGCTCCGTTGACCTCAACCAATGCTTCCATACTGGGGTTGGGCATTTGGACCCTGAACGTAACTTCATAGGCCATCAATGAACCGAGAATTCCCCAAAATGCGGCAAATAGGAACGCGCATCGTGCAGTTCTGGAAGCGTTTTGATACATGGTGTGCAAAATACACTGAGCGGCCGGGTTGATGGCAATTTAACCGGGGAGACATTGCATCTAAGTACACAAGCGAGCACATCAGAGCATGGAGCATAATGGACAGACACATGCTCGCCTCCGTAGTGAATACCTTCGTGCATCCATGCACCAAGCCACGAAATCGTTTCCTGTTCTCCTTCTGAGCGCCCTCGCAACCTTCTCTCAATGCAGCCCAGAGCAAGCACCTCCAGTGGTGCCCGAGGTTCGTTTCCCCATTGACATCAGCTTGGAGGAAAGCGAAGAAAACAGCGTCTTTGAGTTCCCCGTTGTTCTCAACCAATCAACCACACGTGACATCCTAATTCACTTCGAAACCAGAGAGTTGACTGCTTTAGAAGGCGAAGACTACATCCCTGTTGCCGATTCACTCATCATCCCCGCAGGCACCGCTTCGGCCTCCATCTCTGTAGAGATTGTCGTGGACGAATTCATCGAAGAAGACGAACAGTTCCGATTGGTGCTCACCGGCTCCAACAACGCCATCCTTGCGGGGGGCGTCCAAGAGGCCATTGGCACCATCCGCAATGACGATACCACCATTCCCGTCACCAGCGAAGGCTATCTGTCGGCCAGCAGCTACCCAGGCAAAACCTTGGTCTGGTCCGACGAGTTCGACGGCGAATCGATTGACCTGTCCAACTGGACTTATGACCTGGGCGCCAGCGGGTGGGGAAACCAAGAACTGCAGAACTACACCTCAAACAGCGAGAATGCCCACGTTGCCAATGGCAACCTGATGATTGTCGCCATCGACGAGGGCACCCATTACACCTCAGCACGAATGAAATCCATCGACCTGCAAGAGTTCCAGTATGGCCGTATCGACGTCCGGGCTGTTCTGCCCAAGGGGCAGGGCATCTGGCCCGCCATTTGGATGCTGGGGGCCAACTTCCCTTCTGCCGGGTGGCCAGCTTGTGGTGAAATTGACATCATGGAACTGATTGGCAATGCGCCAAGCACCGTTCATGGAACCGTTCACTACGGACCGGACTGGACGCAGCACAACTACACGGGCGGGGGGACCAGCATACCCTCGAACCAAACGTTCTCCGACGCCTTCCATGTGTTCTCCATCGATTGGGACCAGAACGGCATCACATGGTTCCTCGATGACCAACCATTCTACAGCGTCGACAACAGCGTCACCGGAAGTCACCCCTACCCCTTTGACAACCCCTTCTTTTTCATCATGAACATCGCCGTCGGCGGAGAATGGCCAGGCTATCCCGATGCCACCACCGAATTCCCCCAGTTCATGGCAGTAGACTACGTTCGGGTCTTCCAGTAATCGCCAGCTGACCCAAGGAGTCAGTCCAAAACAACCTCTGTCGAGGTATACAGTCCAAAACAACCGTAGCCACTGCTCACGTTGCTGTATGACAGGAGGGGCTCCGAGAAAAAGAGCCCGCCCGCCCCATCCACCACCTGGTCCAAGCGGCGATAGAACAAAACCATCTCCGGAGACAAAGCCGCCAATTCCAGCACAGGAGGTGCTTCAAAGAAAGCATCGGCGTCCTCTCCCCATGCTTCTTGAACCACCACAAACGGAATGCTCTCAAGCGCCTCTGTTCCTGGAACATCCTGAATAAGATACCCGTCGAGGGACTCGTTGTACTCAACGCGAGGGTCGTCTCTGATCACGGCCTCAAGAGACACGAGCTGCCCCGCTCCCCAATCATCGCCTTCAGCCCATTTAAATCCGAATTGAGACCGCAACAAGAAATGGTCCTCCGCCTCAGGTCGATCTGGCAAACTCAAACTGATTTCATACTCCCGGTTGCCCCAATACCAATCCTCCTCTGCTTCAAAAACAGAATCAACCACAGCCGACTGGACTGAATACGCGTAGCTGCCCTCTGCAGCAATCACCGGAGGGAAGGTTTGCTCTGCAGTGGCCGTCTCAAATCCTGGCGCAGTCACCGTCAAAGCCCAAGTGCCTTGCGCCAAATCCACATCGGTCAGCAGGTGTCCAAAGTGAGGGATCCAATCCTCCTGCCCGCCCCAATTCACGGTGACACCAGTCTCGTGCACCAATGTGTATTCAGCAGCCTTGACCCGCGGACTTTCAGCAGAATCGAGGATGCCCGAAGACGCATGCGTTCGGGCATACAGGGAATCGGCTTGTAGCCGAGCCAGAAAGGTCACCGCCAACTCGGGAGTGTGCTCTGGAAACTCAATCTCGCGCACCACCCCACTGGACAATTTGTCACATCCACTCACGAGCGTAAGCAAAGCAAAACCGACCGACAAAGGACGAAGGGGAATTAAAACTCGATGCGCCATGCTACAGAGGGGATAATGGGAAAGATGCCGTACTCCCGGATGACCCGGGTACCGTCCTTATTGACATCCACAAGAGAAAAGAACGGATTGAGATTATTGTAAGCGTTGTAAACACTAATGATGGTCGAACGCAGGTATCGCTTCTTTTCCTTGCGAACCGTCAGAGACAAATCTGCCCGATGATAAGGACTGGTTCGGTACTCGTTCTTGCCCCCCGGCACCTCCACAACGGTCCCGTCCAAATCGGGTGTCAATCCAGTGAAACTCGACGGAGCAAACGTTCTAAACACGGACTCAGGCAGGGTCAAAGCGCGGCCCGTTCCATACACCCAAGTGGCCGACAGTTCCACACGGTCCGACAAAGGATGCATGACCACGACGGACGCATCATGGCGACGGTCATAGGTATAAGGGAAAGGGTTTCCACTGTTGATCTCTTCAAATTCCCGGTTCGCCCAACTCAGCGTGTATCCAATCCAACCCGTGGTCTTCCCCTGCTTTTTCTGAAACAGAAATTCCACCCCGTATGCATCTCCAGTGCCTTGGGTGATTTGGTCCTCCCAAGCGGAATTAAAGGTGTTGGAAAAGCTCGCGCCTTCGCGATAACTCACCAATCCGGTCATGGCTTTGTGGTACCCTT
>CACAUH010000050.1 GCA_902535565.1 uncultured Bacteroidota bacterium
GCAAGCATCTGCGGGTATACCGCTGCATCCACAATCATAAATGGCACCTGGGCCACCGCACACTCCGCACTCATCGAATTCAAGACAAGAGCCATCATCATCCGTGGCTTCCGCATTGTAGTTGCAAGCACCTTCGTCTGTGCAGCCCGGAACTTCATCGGCATCGCACACCTCATCCCCATCGGCATCGTCAATGCAATTGCCCTCGCAATCCACAAGATCGGATTCGGGATAGGTACACGTTGGATTCACAGTCTGCGCAACGCAATTGCCTCCAATGGGCAAGGTCCGTGTGATGAAGTTGATGTTGTCTCCCTGAGGGAAGATTTGCACGTTGATGGTTCCGCTCAACTCGCCGTCGGTGGTGAACTGACCGAGAAGGACCGTGCCATCTGAATCAGGTAGACCATTGGCATTGCCGTTGAGTATGTACCAAACACCCCCTACAGGATCGTTCATGATCAAGTCTCCACCCGGCGCGCCGAAACCAGGCTCAAAGGACGTCGTCCACGACTGGGCTGGTGATTGAACCGTCGCGGTGGGATTTTCACCCGCAGCAGGGTCGGCAGGGCCGTCCAACCCAATGGTCACCCAGCTGTCATAAGCCAGATCGGGATAAGCAGACAGCAATATCGGATTGAGCGATTCCGGTGTTAAGCCACCCAACTCGTTCTGGTAAAAGCTCGTGGTTGTGCTCACATCAAGTGGCTCATTCTGATTTCCATAAGCCGAGGACACAAAGTCGTCGGGGTGCTCAGTGTGCAACAAAATCCGATAGGTTGTCATGCCGGCGAGGTCCCCGGAAACGTGCTCCTCCAAAACCCTGAGCTCCATGCAATACCCTTCATCAGCAGGCGTCGGAACAAAGGGAAGGGCATTGGGATCGTAGTTGCAAGCGTCGGGATCATCACAGGTCTGAGGCTCCACATCATCACAAATGCCATTGTCATTTACATCAGCTGAGCAACTGCCGCCGCATACCCCAATGGCGTCCAGTTGGTTTCCATCACAATCACAGTCGCCATCGGGAATGTCTGAACATCCGCAATCATAAATGGCGCCAGGGCCATTGCAGACGCCGCAAGCGTCGTATGAGCCAATGCAGTCGTCTACATCGTCGCAAAGGCCATCCGCGTCCGCATCAGCAGCGCAGTCTCCACCGCACACGCCAATCGCATCCAATTGGTTTCCGTCGCAATCACAATCGCCATCTGGAATATTCTCACAACCACATTCACCTGAAGCCCCTGGGCCATTGCAGACACCACATTCATCATAGGTGCCCACACAGTCGTCCACATCGTCGCAAAGGCCATCGCCGTCGGCATCTGCGGTGCAATCGCCACCGCATATTCCAAGCGCATCTTGCTGATTTCCATCACAATCACAGTCACCGACAGGGATGCCACTGCATCCACAATCATAAATGGCACCTGACCCATTGCAGACCCCGCAGGCATCCACAACACCAATGCAATCATCCTCATCGTCGCAGATACCATCGGCGTCCACATCGGCAGCACAATCGCCACCACAATCACCCACTGCATCATCGTAGAGGCAGGTGTCTTCACCTCCTCCCGTCGTACATCCAACTCCTATGCCGAGCGGAAGGTCGAGGAGCAGATAATTGATGTTGTCTCCCTGAGGGAATATCTGAACTTGCATGTTCCCGAACAACTCACCGTCTGTGGTGAATTGGCCGAGCAGGACTCGGCCATCCTCATCGGGAATTCCGTTGACATCGCCATTTAGAATGTACCAAACTCCGCCCACGAGGTCATCCATGACAATGTCTGACCCCGGCAGTCCATTGCCCGGATCAAACTGCAAGGACCACGGTTGGTCTGGAGACTCCACCACAGAAACATTCTTCTCCCCATCTCCAAGATTAGCGGGCCCATCAAGGCCAATGGTTATCCAGCTGTCATATGCCATATCAGGAAAGCTCGAAACCAATATTGGATTGAGGTTGGCTGGCGTCGCCCCTCCGAGCATATTGTGATAGAAGGATGTGGTGGTCTGCACACGGGTTGGCAAATTTGAATTGCCCGAAACCGATGTCACAAAGTCCGTGGGGTTTAGGGTTTGTACCGACACTCTATAGGTCGTGAAACCAGCAAGGACTCCCTCGGTGTGGGTGGCGACCACTTCGGTAACCAAACAATAGCCATCATCCGCATTGTCATCTGCAGGGTCAGCCAATGGATCATAGTTGCAAGCCTCTTCATCGGCGCAACCGGAGCCTTCATACAGATCACAGATACCATTTTCGTTATCGTCTGCAGGACAATCTCCCCCACACACGCCGAGGGCATCGAGTTGGTTTCCCGCGCAATCGCAATCACCATCTAGGATGTCATTGCACCCGCAATCATAAATAGCGCCAGGACCGTTGCAAACCCCACAGGCATCGACCAGTCCGATACAGTCATCGACATCGTCGCAAAGGCCATCTCCATCAGCGTCTGATGTACAAGTGCCTCCGCAATCACCAATGATGTCCAATTGGTTTCCGTCGCAATCACAATCGCCTTCAGGAATTGCACTGCAACCGCAACCGAGAACAGCGCCTGGGCCTCCACAAACGCCACAAGCATCAATTTGATTGCCATCGCAATCACAGTCACCCTCAGGAATTTCAGCGCATCCACACGTATACACCGCGCCGGCCCCATTGCAGACACCGCATACGTCCAGTATGCCCACACATTCATCCACGTCGTCACAAATGTTGTCTCCATCAGCATCTTCGGTGCATGTGCCGCCACAGACTCCTATGGCGTCCAATTCATTTCCATCACAGTCACAATCGCCATCGGGGATGTCTTCGCAGCCACAATCTCCAGCCGGACCGTTTCCATTGCATACACCACATTCATCATAGGCGCCCACACAGTCGTCTACATCGTCACAAAGGCCATCGGCATCAGCGTCTGCAGTGCAGTTACCATTGCAGATGCCAATCGCATCGAGAGTCCCAACGCAGTCATCCTCATCATCGCAAAGGCCATCGCCGTCGGCATCTTCCAAACAAGTGCCTCCGCACTCACCGATGGCATCCAACACGTTGCCGTCGCAGTCACACGCGTCTTCTGGAATTCCGGCACATCCGCAGTCTTCAACAGCACCGGGACCGTTGCACACACCACAAGCATCCAGGGCCCCAACGCAATCATCTTCGTCATCACAAATCCCATCCGAATCGGCGTCAGCGGTGCAGTCACCGTTGCATTGATCAAGGGCGTCATAAGTCCCGACACAGTCGTCCTCTTCGTCGCATATCAAGTCTCCATCAAGGTCATTGAGGCAATTCCCTTCACAATCCTCATAAGGATCTGGATAGGTGCAGTCGTCAATGCTGCCCAAGTCGCAAGGGTTGTCAAGTGACAATGTCACTGTGCTGGCTTCACCGCCAGCGGGGAAATACTGGACATTCAAAACACCACCAATGTCCCCGGATGTGGTCAATTGTGCCAGCAAAACGCGACCATCTGCATCTGGTGACCCGTTTACATCACCATTGTAGATGAACCACAAGCCCCCCACTTCATCATCCATCACAATGTCTCCTCCCGGAGCGCCAAAACCGGGTTCAAAGTCGGCCAACCAGTTCTGGCTCGGTGAATAGGCTGTACTCACCCCATTCTCACCATTACTTGGATTTGCCTGTTGTGTCAATCCGATGGTCACATAACTGTCAAACTCCAATTCGGGAGCGATTCCAAGCTCCAACAACACAGGATTCAGTGACTCCGCAGTTGGACCTCCTAGCGCATCTTGGTAGAATGTGGTCGTGGTTGTCAGCGACAACGGTGAATCTTCGTTTCCGAAAACTGCGGTCACAAAATCAGCTGGATCAGTGGAACGGAAATACACCCGCCAAGTGGTCATGCCCGCCAAAACACCTTCATCGTGGGTCGCAAACGCTTCCACCTCGAGACAGGCGGCGTCTGGAGTTCCAGCATCGGAATCATAATTACAGGCGACAGGATCTATGCAGGATTGCCCCTCTGCGGTAAGGGCTGCAAACGAAATGGCCATTAACAGGGCCAAGCTGCGAGTCAAGTTGTTCATTCTCAGCAATTGGATACTTCAATTTAAGCCAATCCAAGCGCTAAAACAGGACGAATACAAAAGGTGTAATATTCGCTTAAAAATGATTTAAATCGGACCCTATGCTGATATCATTTCTACAAACTCATTTTCAGTCAAAATTCGCACCCCTGCGCGCTCGGCCTTCTCACGCTTGGCGGGCCCCATTTTGTCGCCTGCGATGAGAAAATCAGTGCTCCCGGAAACGCTTCCCGACAATTTCCCTCCGTTCTGCTCAACCAGCCGCTTGACCTGATCTCGAGGCATACTGAACACACCACTCACCACACAACGCTTTCCTGCAAGAGCATTGCCTGTTGGAGCCTCTTTCACTGCCTCAAACTTCAAACCCGCCTCCCGCAATCGATTTACATGGCGCACATGGTCCGCATCAGCGAAAAATGCAAGCACCGCATCAGCGATGACCGGACCGACCACATCCAGCTCCAAAAGCGACGACCTTGTAGCTGCCTGAAGCGCATCCAAATTGCCGAAATGGCGCGCCAAACGCTTGGCAACCGTCTCACCCACATGGCGGATACCCAGCGCAAAGAGCACCCGCTCAAAGGGAATGGACTTTGATTTCTCAATACTGGAGAGCAGATTTCCAGCCTTGGTCTCGGCCATGCGATCTAAAGTCAACAAAGAAGGCAATGTCAAGTCGTACAGGTCTGCGGGGTTACGCAACAATCCGGCCGACCACAACTGCCCCACACTCTTGTCCCCTAACCCGTCAATATTCAATGCTTTTCGGCTGGCGAAATGCTCGATTCGGCCCTTGATCTGCTCAGGACAACCCAACGCATTTGGACAATAATGACGGGCCTCCTCCTCTGCCCTCTCCAACGCGGTCCCACAATCCGGGCAGTGGACTGCATAGGCATGAGGCACGCTGCCAGCAGGACGCTCCTCTAGCACCACGCCCACCACCTTTGGGATGATTTCCCCTCCCTTTTCTACCCGCACCAAATCGCCCTCACGGATGTCCAAAAGCGCAATTTGATCTGCGTTGTGCAAGGAGGCATTTTGAACTGTTGTTCCAGCCACAAAAACCGGTTCCAATCGAGCCACAGGTGTGATGCCCCCCGTTCGCCCAACCTGATAGTCAATGCGAAGAAGGCGTGTCAAACCCTGCTCCGTTTCGAACTTGTATGCCAATGCCCACCGCGGTGCCTTGGCCGTTGACCCCAATGTTCTGCGATGAAGGGTCTCGTCGACTTTGATGACCACGCCATCGATCGCAAATGGAAGGCTGTGCCGGGCTTTGTCCCAGTGCAACAAAAAAGCCATCACCCCTTCCACATCCGGAACATGCTCAAAGGCCCTTTGGAGAGTCAAGGGCGTCTTGAACCCCCATTCTGCGGCACGCCGCACGCCTTGAGAATGGCTCTCCAATTCCCCTCCCCCAAGCTCAACACTGTAGAGAAAGCAGTCCAGTCCCCGCCGCGCAACTTCTGAGCTGTCGTGCAACTTCAAACTCCCTGAAGCCGTGTTTCTCGGATTCACAAAAGCGTTCCTGCCTTCGGCCACCACCCGCGCATTGAGCGCTTCAAAAGCAGCAAAAGGCAATATGATTTCCCCTCGTATTTCGAGGTCCTCAGGCGCACCGTGAGAAAGCGACAAGGGAATGGCGCGAATCGTTCGAACATTGTCCGTGATGTCCTCGCCTGTGGTCCCGTCTCCACGGGTCAGGGCCCGAACCAACTTGCCGTTTCTGTAATGCAATGCGATGGCCACACCATCGTACTTCAACTCACAGGTGAAACTGCATTCTCCCGCGGTTTCACGGTAGACTCGGTCCGCCCACTCCTGCACCTCTTCAGCATTGTAACTGTTGGACAAAGACAGCATGGGAGTGCTGTGTTCGACCTTCTCAAAATCCTGACTCGTGAGATCACTGCCCACGCGTTTGGTGGGGCTGTTGGGGTCGTTGAATTCAGGGTGAGCCTTCTCTAAAGACTCCAATTCCCTGAGCATTTCATCGAATGCGCGATCACTGATCGTGGGCGCGGCCAGCACATAATACTGGTGGTTGTGCTTGTGCAAAGCACGTCGGAGTTCTTCGATGCGATCGGCAGCGCTCATGGTCTCGATATCATGGCTGGGGAAAAATCAGTCGAACAGCCCTTTCAGCACCTTGAAGGTCGGTGAGGCACTCCGAGGTTGCGCCGTCGAGTTGCCAACAATCCGCCACAGCCTGAACAAATTCCCTGTGACATTCCGCGACCATACATCCCCCAGGCTCGAGGCCCTTTTTGGCCACCTGAATTAACGCGAGATAAAAGCGAAGCGGTTCTGAGGCAGGGACAAACAAGGCTTCAGAAGGTTCGTGTTTCGCGACATGGTCATCCAGCGTTTCCGAATCAGGGATGTACGGCGGATTGCTCACGATGCCATGAAAACGACCCAACCCTTCCATGGCGTTGCCATCGAGAACATCGACCTTCTTGAAGTCCACTTCAATGTTCAGTTGTTTTGCATTGGCTGCGGCTCGCATTAAGGCCCCTTCAGATATATCGATGGCCACCACCTCCCATTCGGGACGCTCGTGCTTTATAGACAGGGCCACACACCCACTTCCCGTTCCGACATCGAGCACCCGAATCGGGCCTTTCGGCCCGGTGGAATCTCCGTCCTTGGCCATCCCGTCGAGAAACCAACCCACCACCTCCTCCGTCTCGGGACGGGGAATCAACACATCACCGGCACAGCCGATGCGCAACCCGCGAAAATCGGTCCAGCCCAACACGCGCTGAACAGGTTGGCCGATGAGAACACGCCGAATGTGGCGAGATAGGCGCGTCAGCTCGCCTTCATCGTATCGCCGCTCAACTGCTTCGAGGAGAAGCCGCCCGCGGTCATCGAGATCGGCCATGAGCCTATTGGCCACGGCTTCCTGCTCCCGAGGATCTGACAACATGGGCAGCGTGGAGTTAGAGAGGTGCAGCCGAACCCAATTTCGGACCGTCTTGTCCAGGTTGTCTCCAGGAAGGGGCCCCACTGTCCCCATTGGATTAGGCGATGTGGCGGGCAATCAGCTCCGCCGTGGCCGGATTGGTGGCCAAGGGTACATTGTGCACGTCGCACAGACGCAGCAGCATATTGATGTCCGGTTCGTGCGGATGCTTGCCCATGGGGTCTCGAAAGAAAATCACCCCAGCAATGGTTCCCTCGGCCACGCGGGCAGCAATTTGCGCATCGCCCCCTTTGGGCCCTGACGAGACGCGCTCCACATTGAACCCCTTCTCCTCCAGCATGGTCCCGGTGGTGCTGGTCGCCACAATCGGCACCCCGTCAAAAAACGCCTTGAATCGAACCGCGAATAGGCCCAACTCCGCCTTTTTCCCATCGTGGGCGATGAGCGCTATCGCTTTCATTTCAATGCCTTTGCGAACACCTCAAATGCCCAAGGGTCCCAAGTGGTCCTCGAAAGGTTCTGGCGGTTGAATGTGCTTCGGTAACCGTCGAGCCCTTCTGGAACGAACTCCACCTGCTGGTTGCTGAGGTTAATCAACACGCGCACAGCGTATTCACCATCACTGCGCTCGTAATACATCACGTCGCCTTCCTGCACAAGTTGAACTGCGGGAGAGCCGAATTCTCCATTGTGCAGCGCACTGTATCGGTGGTGCAAATCATTGAGAATCCGGTAAAAAGACATGGACTGATACTGTCCCCAAGGGATGGTGTCTTTCTCAAAGAACCGCAGGCGCTTGTCCATGTCACTTTCCTGCCCCCCGTATATAAGCGGCATTCCAAATGCCGTTCCACACAACACTGCCATGGCGCGAACACCGTCGCCGTATCGCTCCTTGGCCGTCCCATTCCACGAATTCTCATCGTGGTTGGTTACGAAGGTCATCCGGTACGCCGAGGAAGGGAACTTGTCTGCTTCACGATTCAAATAGGCCCGCACACTGTCGGCATTCATCTCTCCCTTGGCCACTTTGTTGGTGATGTGATGAAACTCCCATGCATAACTCGCGTCAAATGCGCGATCGTGGTGTTCGGGAATTTCGGCCTCGGCCAACATGAAAATTTGAGGTTCGATGCCTTCCAAAGTTCTACGCACCCGGTTCCAAAATGCCGTGGGCACTTTTTCGGCCACATCACAGCGGAAGCCATCAATGTCGTGTTCCCGCACCCAAAAGGCCATGGCCTCTTCCATGGCGTCATAAAGCCCATTGGCCTCACCATTTGCCCAGTCCAACTGCGCAACATCGACCCAATCCGTCCCCGTTGGTGGCTGAAGCGCCCCCGCCTCATCGAGCAGATAGTATCCCATGCCGATGGAGTCCGTTGTCCATTTGGCATCGAACGCCGTGTGGTTTGCCACCCAGTCGATGATCACCTTCATCCCATAGTCATGTGCCGCGGAAACAAAAGCATCAAAATCCTCCCATGAACCATAGTCCGGGTTGAGCGCCGTGTAGTCCTTCACGCTGTATGGGCTGCCAAGTGATGTGCTGCCTGGTTGAACCAAAAAATTGTCTTGGTTCTCCCCCCCCTTTCGGTTTACTTCCCCGATGGGATGAACCGGCATCAGCCAGATCACATCCACCGCAAGTTGCTTGAGCCTGGCGAGGTCGGCTTGCGCACTGCGCAAAGTCCCACTGGAGGAATGCTGTCGCACGTTCATCTCATAAATGACTGCATTCCTTGACCACTCAGGATGGACAAGTGCATCAGGTGCACTGGTGGTTTGATCACCACCTGCATTACAGGCCGTCAGCAACACGCTGACTGAAAAGAGCAGAATGATTCGGTTCATGATGCCAAATTAACTTTAGAAGAGGGTGCTCTGGGTCTCTCCCTCGGGTGGGATTCCAGAGCCAGACTCGGGCGAAGAAGCGCCATTTTTCGGGGCTTCGCTTTCGCCACTCGGATTGTGTGCCTCCTGACCATTGACAGCCTCACTTGCCGAGGGCAATTCAAGGTTGGGATCAGGCGTGTCCTCGAGGATCACCTTGGCGCGTGCATCTTGAGACAACCGCTTTCCACGGGCCTTGACGCCCTTGACCGCAATAAACTCATTCAGGCTGAAGCGTTGCTCGCCGAGATCCTTGGCCTTGCATTTGATAATGGGTGCCCCATGGTCCGTGAAAAGCAGCATTTTGCTTCCTTCCTCTTCGCCAATGAAACTCACCATTTTGGTGGAGGATTCTGCCAAAAATCGCTTCACGTATACCGACCTTTTCTCACCATCTAGGTGAACCGCTGTTAGGGGGCGGTCCCGGTGCCATTTGTCCAAGAATACCATGTCCTCAGGAAAATGCACCGACATCTCTGGCTTAAGTAATTCGTAGGCCCCGCTCTCCATCACCACAATCAACCGGTCGTCCGGACCAAAGGCTCCGAGTAAGCGTCCCCTGCCCTCTCCATTGAGTCTGCGAACACTCTCATCAAACCAGACCTTCCGGGCACCAAGGGTGCTTGACCCCACGCTTTTGAGGTCAACCTTACCTGTGACGGTGTACTTGGTCACTGTGTTGCCCGCTGCGCCGCGTCCCTTAATGGAAATCTGGGAGAAATCCACATCGACCTTGAGGGACTTTAGCCGAGGCATTCTGCTCAAGTGAACCGTGACTTGCTCTGCCTCTCCATTGGGATTGGCACTGAACCACAGCACCTGGGTCCCCGGCGTCCCTTTCGTCAGTGGATACACCTTGTCTCGGGTCATGGATGTGACATTGAACCGCTTGGCCATTGTGCGTCCTCCAGCGGACTTCTTTCCGTCCCGGTAGATCATGTTATAAGTGGTGCGCTCATCACCACGCTTCCAAACGCCCACATGCAAGATGTCTTTGCCGAAGAAGGCCTTGGACGTCACCTTGGAAACCTGCATCGTCCCGTCCTTTCGGAACACAATGAT
>CACAUH010000051.1 GCA_902535565.1 uncultured Bacteroidota bacterium
TGTCAAGAGCATAAACGTCAAAAGAGAAGTGAATTGCACTGTGCAGTGGCAACTCAGAAAGGCTGAGAGTGCAGGTCTCATTTCCAAAATTCCCGAGCATCTGGGTCCCATTGAAAGTCACAATATCATTGCTTGACCATCCTGAGCCAATCGTTGTCTCAAAATCCTCGGCATACCAAAGAGGCCAATCGGCATCAGGACTAAATTCAAGAGAGCACTCTACTGTGAACTCCCCGCTCTCAGACACTGTGATAGACTGGCTTGTATCTCCAGTATTCCAGAGATAATGATCAAACCCTTCCCCAGCATCAAGTATCACAAAGTCCTCGCAGGTCTCGATGTCTTCTCCTAAATCTAACGAAGTAGGGTACGCACAACTCCCGTCGTCTATAATCGCCTCGGAATCATAATTGCAGGCTGACGCATCTGTGCAACCCAAAGGCGTCAGGGTAAAGAGGGTCTGTATTTCAGTAGGCGACAGTGCTCTATTCCAAATGCCCAAATCATCCATTGACCCTTTGAAATATTCTGCCCCCGCCTCTCGGCCAACGCTACCAATTAACATATCAGAACCATTCGTCGAGCGACCCATGAGCGGAACACTATGGAAGCCGATTACTTCCGAATTGTGATAGAAGACAATCGAATCTTGGAAAACAGTCATGGCTACATGAGCCCACACTTCAGTGGAGATGGTGTCTTGAGACTGATAAAAGCTCCAGTCGTTATTGCTCTGATAGCCAAACAACAGCTTCTTTCGATCCTCTATCCAAGACTGATAATTGACTGAAAAAGTCCACGGACACTCAGTCCCAATGGAGGACGGATAATTGGCCTCATCGCGTTTAGCTGCAATGCAATGGCTGTTTCCACCGAAGGGAATGTCTACAGACTTAATCCACGCGACAACAGTCAATTCCTCTGTTAGATTCAGACTTTCGGAGTGCAACACCCGAATCTGGTCATCAAGACCGTCAAATGCTGCCGCCATATCGGGAAATCCGAATCGGTCTGCCTCTAAACCAACCCCTTCTGAGGTGCTCGGCAAGGCCATTGGGCCATCGTCTTCTATATCACCATCAAATGACCACCAGCCAACCAACCCTTCAGCTGGCACGTATTCAGGCACCTGCGCTGTGGTTACAGAGCACAGCACTAGCATGAAAGCAAGTAGGGTTCGGTTCATCCCCTTAAGGTCGCAACCAACTCCCTCACTGCCAATCCGCTCACGAAGTCATGCAGCAGATGAATTCATTGGTCTTTAATGCAGCGGATTGCGAACCCCAGTTCAACTTCATCATGGAAATGATCCACGTGATTCTGGCTTTCTACGAGCCTGATGTAGTAGGCCCATGCGTCACTCTCACTGGGGTGCGGAGTACAACTCCACCAATACCCGCGCTTGCCAGCATTCAAAAAACTCCCGTCCCAATTGCGATACCCCGTGGGCAAACCAGAAAAGCCACTGTCGTTGCTTCCTCCACCATTGTTTGACCAACCTGTGCTGGTTTTCATCAAAAAGCCTGCATCGCCCAGCGAATCAAGGTGAGCGGTCAAGTCGGTCCAATGGGACAATGACGGGACGTGCCAACCAAAAGGGCACAATCCTCGTTCATCATCAACTGCATACCAGTTGTAGAGTCGGCCGTATTGAACCAAGGGCCAATCCTCTGTACAGGCGTCTCCATCAGGGGCAAAACTTTCGCAATCACTCGTGCCCTCGCCATACACGGATTTAGCGCCTGACAGGGAGCCCCAATCAGCGTCACTGATTCCCGACTCGATCTCATCACCATTCCTGTATGATTCCGCTTGCAGGTTTTCTGCAAACCAGCACTGCTCACCGATGGCTACAATTTCATAGTCATGGCCTTGGTAGGTCACGTGGTCTTGACCTTGACAAGGGCCAGAGAATGGAATTGGTGGGCAACTGCCAAAGGTCCCCAGAAGGTTGAGTAGGTCGCCCGCAGCCACGCAACCGTCGAAGTCAGTGTCTGTCGGGATGGCGACGATGCACTCCTGATTGAATGGATCCCACACCGTGCCTTCACCACACGTCACCTCAGAATTCAGCGAAACACATTCTCCTAGAGTGTCATTCCATAGAGTCCCCTCACCGCAGTAGTGACAACCGTATTCACATTCAAACTCAGAATCGTTGATGACAAGGCTTGTATCACGGACTGGGAAGAACTCATAGGCTCCCAGAGCATTCGAATTGCAGACGGTTACCCCAGTTCCGAAATAACAGCGACAGGTCTCCGTGGAGGATAGATAGTCGATCCCCTTGAAGTAGCCAAATGCGCCTGTCGCGCATACATTCAAGGGGTACTCACTTGAGAAAAAGAGGTTTTGGTAGACCTGCTCCACCTGATCAATGCTTGGTAAGGACCAATCATCATGCCCCTCGAGAACCAGCTCCTCACACTCTACAGCTGCCTCAAAAAAGTTTCCGCCGAACTCACCTCCAGCGCCACAAGCACTGCCAATACTCAGTCCCATGTTCGGTACTGGGGCATCGGAGTATTCAGGAGGGTGAACGATGTGAAGGGTGAGCAGGGAATCTTGCTCTTCCCAATCATAAATGACCCCACCGCCATAAACGAGGCCGACTAACCCTGATGGAGAAAAGCCCTGTGAGAGGAGAAATGGAATGGAATAGTTCAAGGAATCCACATAGAACGATGCACTCAATTCTTGAGGGGTGTAGTTACAAGCAGTGGTGTCATCACATCCAAACCCTGAGTCAATATCAGAGCAGACCGAGACACAAGTCTCAAGGATTTCATCCCACACCGTGCCTTCACCACAGTAACCATCACAGTCATCAAAGTCCACAAGAATCTCATCTGAGGCTTCACAGCCTCGGCAGTCTTGCTGAGGCACCTGATGGCTCCACCCCGCCCCATGTATCGCGCCATGATTTCCGTTACCTGACAAATCATACGCTGTATCTCCATGGCCCTCTTCAAAGTTCCACAAGCCAACCAGCCCCTCTCCTTCACCTTGACTTGGGCATTGCGCATAATCTTGAATTTCATCAACACCAAGCGCCCTGTTCCACAGGCTAAGATTGTCCACGAAACCATCAAAAAATGTAGAGTCAGGACAAACTCCACATAGGTCTAATACATCAGCTGTTGCACCCAACAACAAACCCGTTGAATTTTCGATCACATCATCGAAACTCTCAGTTGAAGACGATAGTGTGACCAAGGCGCCATCCAGATAAATTTCCACGTCGTCGTTTCTTCTGACAACAGCCAAATGATGCCACTGATTTAGCCCAATAAGATTAACATCTGACCAAGCTTCCTGCATTGTGCTATTTAAACCTTGGCCATACCATAAATAATAGTTGGGTGCTGTGGAGCCCCCCCAATTTCCATAGGAGATGCTGTAGCCATCTACATTGTATCCAACAGCCTTATTTAAAATAGGCTGATGCATCTGAACAGGGCTCGACTCCGCCTGATAATAGTGACTTCCAGTCTGGAAATACAGACTCCATGTGAAGTCGGACTCAGGATGAAACACTTCACTGTGTCCGAAGTCTACCCAATCATCTTGACCATCAAAACTCAATGACCACGTATTGGCTGGATGCGCTGAGACAGTCGCTTCATATTGCCCGCTCTCAGACACTGTGATGGTCTGGCTCGTCTCACCCGTGCTCCAGAGGTAGCTCCCGAAGCCATCCCCAGCATCCAGCGTAACTGAGTCCTCGCAGGTCTCGATGTCTTCTCCTAAGTCGATCACAGGAGGGTACAAACAACTTTCATCGTGGATGTTTGCACAGGCATCAAAGTTGCATGCGGCACTATCAGTGCACCCATAGAATAAGGGCATCAGACCACTCCATAAAGCCCCTTCTATTTGACCTGAATTCACACCAACCTGATCCACCAGAACACCCCCTTCTCCTGTCTCAAACGTCCATAAACTCAAGAGCCCTTCCTCTTGGGCAGTTTGACTACAACCAACCAAAGCTTGAATCTCCGACGAACTCAAAGCCACTTGCCATTGGCTGATTTGCGCAATCTCACCATGAAACCTGTAGGCCCCAGCTTCCCAATCATCTCCTCTTGATCCTATGAAGTAATTGTTGCCATCGCCAAGAGGACTGGAAAAGGGTGTTTGGGTACTCAGAACATTCAATCCATTCTGGTACACATGAAGAGCCCCTGCATCAAACACAACTGCAAAATGAACCCACTCTCCCATCGGGAATGCTTCATTCGCGCCATATTGATATGCCTGTCCAAATTCGCAGGTCAATTGAGGCATTCCCTCAATAGACAGTGAAACTCCAACAGCGAAAGAAGCCCAATTCGTCCCATCATTGTCTGCGCCAATGGATACAATATGAGATCCAGCGTCGGAGCCAAAGGGAATGCCATCTGCTTCAAAACGTATCCATCCTTCAAAAGAGAAGTGCTGGTCAAGAATGGTTTCGTTGAGTTCGACATGATCATCGACCCCATCGAAATAGAGAGAATGAAATTGAGCCTCTGACTTTAACACAGAGCTCAGCGCCAGCATGAAAGCAAGTAGGGTTCGGTTCATCCCCTCAAGATCGCAACCAACTGCCTCACTACCAATCCGCTCACGAAGTCATGCAGAGGGTTCGTCTGGGGCTTTTGGGGTCCCGACTCACCACAGCTTGAGCTACCCTGCTTTTTTTCTAGTAGCAGTGAAGAGGAAGGCGGGGAGGGCCATATATGTTCTAGGAAATGAGAATCCTCAATCACAAGGCGTTCCAAAGTCGATGATGACTGCGCCCATACTCGGATAATTCTCAGCGTAAGACGTGCCGAATTGATCGTATACAGACACCGTATTGGCATTTTCGTTGCCGTCAATATTGTAACTCAAGACGTAACAACCTATCGGGATGCAAACAACCTCATATGCTGTTGTGCCATCACTAATAGAACTCTCAAAGAGACCCTCGGCATGTATGGATGAATTTCCGATTTCACTTATCGAATAGACTCCCGTCAGCTGAGATTCTACATTAAGCGCTATTTCAATAGTTATGGTGTACATCCCTCCTTCACAGTAGAGACAATCGTTAGATGATGTTTCTGCAAAAGGATTAAAATTAGCGGCAGAGGGGTCCATACAACCCACACAATTATAGTCGCAGTCTTCGTAAAGCTGCCAATTGCATGCATTCATATCGCTGCAATAAGTCTGATCCTCATCACATGTCACTGAAAACAAAGTATCTGCATCAACCGCAAAAACATACCAAAAGTCTATCTGATCAACGTATATCGAATCATAGGTGACCAAAATGGTATCGATTATCACCATATTAGGGCCTGCGCCGTTGCAAATCCCACACTCGTCTACAATACCAACACAATCGTCCTCGGAATCCCAAACACCGTCTTCATCGATATCCGAATCACCGAATCGGGCAAGCAGATCCATCAGGTCGCTTACACCAATTATGTTGTCTCCATTGCTATCATGAGGGACGCAACTTGACGTTTGATTCTCATCAGGGTTGTACGGGTAGACAACCTCTACCTGCCCAGCAGCAGCGAACGTGGCGAGAATAGCCAGTGAAGTCAGTAAGTGTCTCATTGGTCTTTGATGCAGCGGACGGGCTGACCTGCATTCTTACCGTTTCCATCGTGAGTAATAAAATTCTGGCCTGAGTTGAATTCCCGCCCCCATGCGTCATTGTCACCAAATGAGGTAGAGGTCCAAAAATCTGCTTTGACATTGAACGCCCCGAACGAGCCACTGCTGATTCGAACAGGAACGCGAATCGCATTAAAACCCAATTCATTCGTGCCATCCCAAACAGGAGGGGCGGCCTTCAACTTATCCGCAGAAAGAATACCAATGAAATTTTCCATTTTATCCCATTCTAAGACGGTTGGGACATGCCAGCCTGACGGGCACATTTCTGAGTCTTCCACAGCAGCAAAATTGTAAAGCGCACCATATGTGGCATACTCACTAACAGCCATTGCCTCATCAACAGAAGTGCCGCTGTAACCTACAACATAAGCGTGCGGCCCTCCATCGTCCTCCCAGCCAACATGAGGTGGGCTCACGTATGACACATACCGAGCATTCTCTGCAAACCAACATTGCTCACCAATGGCGACGATGTCATAGTCATAGCCTTGATAGGTCACATGGTCTTGACCTTGGCAAGGGCCAGAGAATGGGATTGGAGGACAACTGCCAAAGGTCCCCAGCAGGTTGAGCAAGTCGCCCGCAGCCACACACCCGTCGAAGTCTGTGTCTGTCGGGATAGCGACGATGCACTCCTGATTGAATGGATCCCACACTGTGCCTTCACCACAAAGGCTGGGCAGGTCACCGCAAGGAACGAGAAAGACAGAAATGCTGTCGGAGCTGACGCAGTTAGGGTGGATCAACCGAACTTCATTGCTCGACGAAACAAAATCATTTCCTGAGAAACTTGGAGAATACAGGGTGGATGTGCCTTGCCCCGTGGATTGAAAATGACCACTTATTAATTCTCCAACCACATGTTGCGGGTCTTCGAATCCCCAATGATAAGCTGGGTTCAGACAGGAGCCGCATGTATATAAATCGTCGACTTGTGTTGCTGTGAGTGCTTGGTCGAATACCTTGATGTCGTCCAAAAGGCCAGAGAGGGGGTAGGCATAAGACCCTCCAGCGCTTACCCTTGCCCCGAAGTGGAGCGGTTCTGTATTAGAATGGAGGCCGTCGAAATTGCCCTCTTGGACTTGATCACCAGAAGTATCAATCAGCTCTCCATTAATGAAGATTGACATGCTCGAGAAATCCACACCACCATCATAGCAGCAGACAATGTGGCTCCACTGTCCCTCTTCGGGGACGTGATCGGAATCGGTGGTGACCGAGAGCCAATTGTCCCCATCGGAGTAGACTTGAAAAGATAGACCGTTGCCCCCAACGAACACCTGCATGGAACTGGCATTGCTTTCGCTCGCAGAGTAGATGTAGCCCTTGTCACAAATCTGGCCATTGGTGTAGTCATCGGACTTGACCCAGAGGGATATGGAAAATGGATGAGTACCTGAGAAAATGTCATGAATCAAATCTTCCTGACTTGATTCGAGAATGGTTGGTGCATTCAAATGAACAGAGCGCAGATTCTCGTACCCCTCAAAAACTTCTACTCCGTAGATCCCAGATTCCTGAACTTGGATGTTGCGGGTAGTATCCCCAGTACTCCATAGGTAGCTCCCAAAGCCCTCGCCAGCATCCAGCGTAACTGAATCCTCGCAGGTCTCGATGTCTTCTCCTAAATCTAGCGAAGGAGGATACACACAACTCCCGTCGTCTTCAATAGCTGAGGCATCATAGTTACATGCTTGTTCATTAGTGCAACCCAAAGGCGTCAGGGTAAAGAGGGTCTGTATTTCAGTAGGCGACAGTGCTCTATTCCATATGCCGACATCGTCAATATATCCCGTGAATGCATGGGCTCCATTGGGGCGATAAATGCCGATCATTGTCTTGGCATCAAGCGCAAGGGTAGGACCAATTTCAAGTGCTTGAGTGCCTACAATACTGCCATTTAAATAAAAGCGAATTTCTTGATCTACACTGTCCTTTACAGCAACGTAATGGTGCCAAGCAGAAACGGGAACTGACCCTCCCATATCGACGTCTGTCGGAGGAGAGTTGACTACCGATTTGAAACCATAACGAAGGCCTTCGTCTGGCGATAATTCCCAGCTAGACCCGCCAAAGACTCCAATATTGTACCCATACCGATTAGGGCCATCATCGAGATTACGCCCAAGAATAGTAGACAACCCGCTGACAAGATTGTGACTGTCTTGTCTAAACCAAACTGATATTGACAGGTATTGAGGATTCAATTCAGGGAAATTGCCGAGATCTATATGGCTTTGCCCATCAAAATGATATGCGCTTGACGCATTGCCATGTCGATCTTCTGCAAGCACAGCCCCTTGAGCAGTGCCATGAAACAAGTGTCCACTTTCATCTAAGGCATTTCCATCAAATGGGTACCAAGCCACCAAACCATCAGTCGGCAAATAAGATGGCTGCTGAGCACTGGCGACAGAGCACAGCACTAGCATGAAAGCAAGTAGGGTTCGGTTCATCCCCTCAAGATCGCAACCAACTGTCTCACTACCAATCCGCGCACGAAGTCATGCAGAGGGAGGCGGGGGAGGGCCATATATGTTCTAGGAATTACCTAGAGCAGTTACTCAGCGTAGTGCCAGTAGGGGAGGATGTTGATGAAGGTAGCGCCGCTGAGAAAGCCCCCTCCGTAAACAAAGTGAATGCCATTTTCGTCCATAGAAGCGGCGTCAGTAGGGAATGGAATAAACCAATCAGCACAACACTGTTCCGTATAAGCTGCCCCATGATAACTGCCGAGAATACCAGATAAGTCTGTATTAAGAACTTCGTAATCAAGAATTTGAAAGCTGAATTCCCCAGCAAGATCATTGAACTCGAGCCGAAACACTCTTTCATAGCCGAGGTACATCGTAGACCAATTCATTATGTATGAATGGTTGACGCCCGAAGTCATCCAAGCCCGCTCGTAACTGACCGTTTCCCAAACAGGGTCGGGACAACCTGCGATAAAGACCTGCGCACTATCGATAGTGTGGTACTGGACGAGCATCGAATCAATGATGATGTCCCCATTCCAGACATTCCCCCAGAACTCTTCAATGGGTGTGCCATCGTAGTCGCAGGTGAGGCTGCTGTCGATGCCGACCTGTTGCCCGTACACAGCGAGAGTGGATAGCATATCTGTGGCTCCCACATAGCTATCATCGTTAGCGTCAGGGTTCCATGGCATGGTGGACTGCCCAGCAGCAGCGAACGTGGCGAGAAGCGCCAGTGAAGTCAGTAGGTGTCTCATTGGTCTATTCAGGTGTGTCAGGCGAACAATCAATGATTAGCGTTTTGCATACCATTCCCCATTAAAATGTACTAGTGTCAGCATATTTTGAACGGTACCAGCCCACCCCCATGAAGTCTCCCAAGTGAAGGTCGCCGAGGCCAGAATCTGGGAATTACTATTCCATGTGAGGTGTAAAGGCTCATTTCCATAACCATCTCTCAGTATGTTCATCTCGTAACCATCGCATACTGGCGTGCCGTCGCCAAAGCTTGACGGGATCTCAACAGAGTGATAAAGTTCTCCCTCATGTTCACTTGTAAAGACGATTAGTTTGCCAATCGGAAGAACACTGCAGCAGCTTCCAAAGTCAGGATTCCAAAGAATTGCCTCCCCTGAGCAATATTCAGCAGGAACAAATGAAGTGCCGAAAACAGTCAAAACTTCGAGTAAGTCAGCTATTCCAATTAGATGGTCTCCATCTGAGTCAGGATTGAATTGGACCTGAGCACTGGCGACAGAGCACACCGCCAACATTAAGGCAAGTAGGGTTCGGTTCATGACCTGAATTTCGTGAACAACCCCCTGATTCCCATGCCGCTTACGAAGTGGTTCGTCTTGGGGATTTTAGGGCCCCGACTCACCACAGCTTGAGCTACCCTCCTTTTTTTCGAGCTGAAGAGAGAGGCGGGGAAGGGCCATATATGTTCTAGGAAATGAGAACAGACATCCTCAGGGTGGGGAGAATATGTACGTGACAGCGCAGCACCTTCTCAACCGAAACGGATATCTCATGGGTGGGGGTAGTTAGGGTTGAGGATGGCCATCAGACTTTCAGCGTTTTTCATCAGGCTTGACACCAAAAAGTGGCAGCAAACGTGGCAGTAGGGGTCATTTTGAGGGTCAAAGAGCTACCTTGAGCCCGTTAAACAAGTTCAACCTTGTCACTTCTAAAAGGACAGTTGACTTGAGCTGCTGAAAACGGGAAAGGCTTGCTGTTACTGACGTTCACAAGCCCAAATCG
>CACAUH010000052.1 GCA_902535565.1 uncultured Bacteroidota bacterium
CGCAAACCTGTTGCTCAATCGACAAGCCCTCAGGGCAGGTCAACCTTTTGATGTGGATGGGGCTGGGGCGCGCACTGGACGTGTTGTGGAATCCGCTCTGTTGGAGCTGGCGCGGTGGCCGTATTTGAAGCGCCCATGGCCAAAGTCGTTGGCTGCGGAGGACCTTGAGGTTTTGCACACAGTACTCGATGACATTGTGAGTCCATGGGACGCCGCTGCCACGGCGGTCGAGTGGATTGCATCGACCGTTGGCCAGTCTCTTCCAGAGAGAGGAGAAGCTGAGTGTGCTCTCTTGATCACGGGTGGTGGAGCCCACCATGGATTTCTGATCGAACGCCTGCAGGCGTGTCTCCCGATGGGTTGGCGGGCTCGACTTCCCGATCGGCATTGGATCGACGGGAAAGAAGCTGCTGCTTTCGCGTGGTTGGCTTTGCGCACGGCACAAGGGAAATCCACCTCCTTGGCTTCTGTGACCGGAGCCCGTCAGGATGTCTGCGGAGGGGTTCTGTTCGGTACATTCGCGCCACCCTTTGGGCCGAAGAGACGATCTCAACCATGAAGGACCTCCTCAATCAATACAGCACCCGCGCTCCCGAAGTCGTTTTTGAGTGGAACGATGCCGAAACCGAAGCCAAAGGTTGGGTTGTCATCAACAGCCTCAGGGGAGGTGCCGCTGGTGGAGGTACCCGCATGAGGAAAGGGCTTGACCGCAATGAGGTGGTCTCCTTGGCAAAAACCATGGAGATCAAGTTCACCGTGAGTGGCCCTCAAATTGGCGGTGCCAAGAGCGGCATTGATTTCAACCCCTCTGATCCGCGGAAGGAGGGGGTGCTTCGGCGTTGGTATGCTGCAGTGGCACCATTGCTCAAATATTATTATGGAACAGGAGGGGATTTAAATGTGGATGCTGGTCTGGAGGTCATTCCGATGACTGAGGCATGTGGCGTTTGGCATCCGCAGGAGGGGGTCTTCAATGGTCACTTCAAGCCAGATGAGGCACAGAAGGTGCGTCGCATTGGTCGACTGCGTCAAGGGGTGAGCAAGGTGGTGGAAGATCCAGAGTTCCTACCGGATGGTGGAGGTGTGCGTTATCGCGTGGCCGACATGATCACCGGCTATGGTGTCGCCGAATCTGTCCGCCATTTTTACGACCTGTACGGAGGAAGCGTCAAAGGCAAACGCGTCTTGGTCCAAGGTTGGGGCAATGTTGGTGCTGCTGCGGCCTTATATCTCACTCAACGCGGGGCGGTCATTACCGGAATCATCGACAGGGTTGGAGGCATTCTGCGTCCAGAGGGAATCGGTTTAGATGAGGTACGCGAGTTGTTTTTGTTGAAGGATGGAAACCACTTGTCACACAGCGCGATGAAGCCTTTTGATGAGGTGAATGCCTCGGTTTGGGATGTCGGGGCCGATGTGTTCCTTCCCTGCGCCGCATCCAGACTCGTGAAGGATGATCAGCTCGACCGCATGCTGGCTGCTGGCCTTGAGGTGATTTCCTGCGGCGCCAACGTCCCGTTTGCAGATTCCGAGATTTTTTATGGTCCGATTTCAGAAAGGGCAGACCAGTCGTGTGCCGTGATTCCGGACTTCATAGCGAACTGTGGGATGGCTCGCGTGTTTGGATACTTGATGGGCGATGGAGAGGTTCAGCTAGAAGATGAGCATATTTTCGGAGACACTTCCCAGTGCATCCAAGCTGCAATGGAGCGTTGTCACGCCCGAAACCCAGAGCGGACAGGACTTTCTTCAACTGCCCTTTCCATCGCACTCGAACAAATCGTCTGACCCGAAACCGACATGGCCACCCTCCTCATCATCGTCTTCGTTCTCGGGTACCTGCTGATTGCACTCGAGCACAATTTGCACATCGACAAGGCGGCAAGTGCTTTGGTCACAGGTACACTGTGCTGGGCCATTCTCGTTTTGGGTTGGAACCAGGCACCAGACCATTTGCTCGGCTCGTTTCAAGAGTTTCTCAACGGTCACGGCCACATCGACCACGGGGGTCTAAAGGTCTTCTTTGAACATCGCCTTCTCCATCACATGGAGGAAATCTCCAGCATACTGTTCTTCTTAATGGGGGCCATGACGATTGTCGAGTTGGTCGATGCCCACAATGGTTTCGCTGTGATCACCGACCGGATCACCACAAGGAAAAAGAGTCGGCTGTTGTGGATTATCGGGGTGATCACCTTTTTCTTCAGTGCTGCCCTCGACAACCTCACGACTTCCATTGTGATGATTTCTCTCCTGCGGAAGCTGATCGCGGACAAGCCGACCCGCTGGCTTTTTGCCGGTGCAGTGATCATTTCAGCCAATGCCGGAGGGGCTTGGTCGCCCATCGGAGACGTGACCACCACCATGTTGTGGATTGGGGGGCAATTGACAACCCCGGTCATCGTGGCCAATCTCATCTTGCCAAGCATCGTTTGTATGGTGGTGCCATTGACCATCATGTCATTGCAGATGAAGGGTGAGGTGGAACGCCCCGATGAGAAAGACGCTGGAAAGCTGGAGAATGCAACCACCTCAGGAGAGCGAAATCTCATTTTCGTCATGGGCGTCAGCGGACTTTTGTTTGTTCCGGTTTTCAAGACCGTGACGCACCTCCCGCCTTTCATGGGGATGATGATGTCCCTGGGCGTGTTGTGGATTACCACAGAGATTCTGCACCGGTCCAAGAGCGACCAAGAGCGGTCAAAATTGGGTGTTGTGGGTGTTCTCAGGAAAATCGACACGGCTTCGGTTATGTTTTTTCTGGGGATTCTGTTGGCTGTGGGCGCCTTGCAGGAAGCGGGTCATTTGATTGCTTCCGCAGAGTGGCTGCAGACGGCTTTGGGCGATGTTTACCTGATCAACCTTGCGATCGGCCTGCTGTCTGCCATTGTGGACAATGTGCCATTGGTGGCGGCCTCCATGGGCATGTACGAGGTGGCTGCTCCGGGCACGCTGGACGCATGGGGGGGTTACTTCGTACAGGACGGCATTTTCTGGCAGTTTCTCGCCTATTGTGCGGGTACAGGTGGGTCGGCCCTCATCATTGGCTCCGCTGCTGGTGTCGCCGTGATGGGGTTGGAGAAAATCGACTTCGTGTGGTACATGAAGCGGATGAGTCTTTTGGCCATTGCGGGCTATCTCGCTGGCGCCGCCGTCTACTGGCTTATGTTCGGCATGGGCGCGTGACCCTCGAGGTGTGAACAGGCCGCGGAGGGTAACCCTTCGGGATTGTGTCTCACCTCGCATACGGAATCGGCGACCTTCGGCGTTGAGCAATAACGCAGAGTGAACGCCATGCAATTTCCCCTTCTCGTCCTCTCATCTATCCAAGACCTCACCCTAGGAGGCTCCTCCGCCGAAGCCGATTCGGCATCAGAGGCCTTGGCCGCCACCGGAGAGGTGGTCACCCGGGATGTCTCCATTTTTGAGCTCCTGCTTTCTGGCGGGTGGTACATCATGTTGCCACTGGCCATCATGAGCTTCATTGCCATTTTCATCTTCTTTGAGCGGTCCATGGCCATCCGAAAGGCAGCCAAGGAGGACAGTGATTTCATGGCCAAGCTGAAGGATTACCTGTCTGCCGGCAGCCTCGATTCCGCGCGCAACCTCTGTGAGCAGAGTGGAACCCCCATTGCTCGGATGTTGCACAAGGGGATTGCCAGGATTGGCAAGCCACTCAAGGACATCTCTGCCAGTATAGAGAATGTTGGGAAGCTGGAGATCTACAGTTTGGAAAAGAACCTGAGTACCCTCGCTACCATCGCCGGTGCCGCCCCGATGATCGGTTTCCTTGGTACCGTCATTGGCATGGTCAACGTCTTTCTCGATATGGAGAACGCGGGCATGGTCCGCGTGGATGACATTTCTTCTGGTACGAAACAGGCCATGATCACCACAATTGTGGGGTTGGTCGTGGGCATCATCGCCTACATGGCATACAATCACTTGGTCAGTCGCGTCAGCAAGGTGATTCATATGATGGAGGCCAGCAGCCTGGAGTTTATCGACATCTTGGAGGAACCCGCCCGCTGATGAACCTCGGACAACGCAATCAGGTGCAGGCAGGGGGCAACATGTCCTCGATGACGGACCTCGTGTTCCTTCTGCTCATTTTCTTCGTCATTCTTTCGACGCTCGTATCGAATGGGGTCAACGTCGATTTGCCGCAGAGCAAAGGAACCAGCAGTGCCAGCTCACGTCTCACTGTCTCTATTAAACCCGATGGCACCTATTACTTGAACGGGACAGCCATCGCCCGAGCCGACATCGAGCCTGCGCTCAAGGTCAAGTTTGCCGATCAGAGCGAACCGGTGTTGTATTTGCAGGTGGATAAAGACGTGCCGACCGGACAAACGGTTGAGGTCATTGGCCTTGCCAAGGCCAACGATTGGAAGGTGATGCTCGGTGCCCAACCGACGCGTTGACCCTTTCGATGCCCCACTGAACAGAACAATGTCTGGATTCGATTGGAACCGCCACCACGCTGAAGAAGAGCGAAAGGAACGCCGCAAGGCGGCCGCACTCTCGGCAGTCACGTATGTCGCCATCCTGGCTGCTTGCGTGTTTTTTGTGGCGTTTCAGGAAGTCACACCTCCACCCGGAGAACAATTCGTGGCTGTGGGCATGGCTGATTTCGGCAATACCGAAGAGGCTGGTGGAGAGCGCGAGACGGAAACGCCTTCCGAGTTGGTTGAGGAGGTGATTGAACAGGAGGTCAGTGAGTCGATTGTAGAAGATGTGGCGCCGGTGGAGGCGGTCGAGACCCAGGAGACAAGTGAGGTGGACATGCCGACGCAAGAAGAGGTCGTGGAGACCCCTGTCGAAGTGGAGGATCCCGAACCTGAGCCAGAAATATCCCAGGACCTTTCTAATGCGCTGAGTCAGATGTTCAACAACAGCGGAGGGGGTGGTTCAGAAGGCCAGCAGCAGGGCGTGGGCAATGTCGGTGCCGATGACGGCAAGATCGAGGGCGCTGGGGTTGTGTCCGGTATCGCCACAGGAGAGTTGCTCGATGGGGGCAAGATGATTGGAGATCCTACACTTGAGCGAAAACCCACAGAGGAAGGCATCGTTCGGATGAAGGTGTATGTGGACAAGACGGGCAGGGTCACGGAGGCCAAGTTCGATCCAGAGAACAGCACCACATCGAACAATCGATTGGTTCAATTGGCGAAGGAGGCCGCGTTGACCGCGATGTTCGAGAGCCATCCCATCAAGCCGACGCGGATCGGGTGGATCCAATTCAATTTCAAGCTTGAATGACCTGTTATCCCGCCGTCCAACCCCCCTGGGGCAGATGAGCGCGGTGGACTCACTTGAGCCCATGGACTATCCAGATGTCCTTGAATGGCTTTATGCCCAGTTGCCCATGTTTCAGAGGTCCGGTCCGGTCCGTTACAGGATGGATCTATCCAAGACCCATGCCTTGTGCGAAGCCCTCGGGCATCCCGAAAACAACCTCCAGATCGTGCACATTGCGGGCACCAATGGAAAGGGTTCGGTGAGCCACGCTGTGGCTGCCGCCCTCCAGATGCGGGGCATGAAGGTGGGGCTTTACACATCCCCTCATCTGTCTGATCCGAGGGAGCGCATTCGAATCGACGGCCAGTGGATAGAAAAGACTGAGTTCGTGTCTTTCGTGGTGAATCACATGTCGCTCTGGGAGCAGATGCGGCCTAGTTTTTTTGAGTTGATGTTTGGCATGGCGCTGACTGCATTTCAATCCCATCGGGTGGATGTGGTCGTGCTGGAGACAGGGATGGGAGGGCGCCTTGATTCGACCAACATTTTTCCTGCTCCAGTTGTGACGGCCATCACATCAATAGGTATAGATCATCAGCAATTCCTTGGTGATGATGTGCGGTCGATTGCTGGGGAAAAGGCGGGCATTCTCAAAGAAGGCGTTCCCTGTGTCCTCGGAGTTTTACCGCCTGAGGCGCGCTCGGTGGTCTTGGAGCAGTCTATGAAATTGGGGGTAGAGGTCTACGATGGAATGCCGGCCTCCAACATAGAGGGTCCGCAATGGCTGCTGAGAAACCAGGCCGTTGCTCGGCGCATACTGAGTTTGATTCCCGGGCCGGGCTCAACCGATGAAGATGTGCTGTTGGCTGGTCCGGCAGCATGGGGCCTTCGCGGCCGTTGGCAATTCTGGGATCGCGATTGCCTCTTGGATTGCGCGCACAATGTCGAGGGGTTGACATCCACAGGAAAGGCGGTGTCTGCATTGGGCAGGCCAATTCGGCTTGTATACGCGGCTGTGGCCGACAAGGATGTGGGCGAGGCTTTGTCCTGCCTCCCAAAGACGGTGTCAAATCACTGGTGTCAGGCAGATGTTCCACGGGCGATGCCGGTTGACGTATTGAAGCGACTTGCTCTGGCTTCAGGACGCAAGGGTGAGGGGCACGATACAGTGGCCAAAGCGGTGCGCTCAGCACGCGCTCAGCGCAAAGACAACGAATTGGTGTTGATTCTGGGAAGTGTGTTCACTGTGGGCGAGGCGTTGACATTTCTTGAGTCCGAAAGGTCAAGGACAGGCGCAGCCGTATACCCCGAGTAAGATCAAGAGGTCCGTTGTTCCCACCAGGTCATCCAAGTCCAAGTCCGCTGGGTGAGGTCCGATGTGACCGAAGTTGGCCAGCATGAACAAAACGTCTTCTACAGTTTGAATACCGTCTCCATCGATGTCTCCCAAGCATCCTCCATATGGGCCGATTCCGCATGTGTTGTTGATGCTGCCATCGAAGTGGCTGTTTGCCAAATCGCAGGCCTGTGTTCCGCACACAATGCCCATCAGCCGGCCCCGAATGTCATCCGTGACCGGGTGAATGCCTCCCCAAATGCGAGATAGGCTGCACTGGTCTGACGCATCGTAATAAGTAGCCCATTGAAGCGTGACATCGACCGAAGGACCAATTTCGAAAACCAAGAAGTCGTTTTCGGGACAATGGAACTGCCCCATGCCGCCTGGAAAGTAAGGGTCCCCTGTGATGCAGGTTAAAACCTCTGCAGCAGACCGGCTGAATGTGGAGTGCCCAGATACATAACCTGCAAAGGGTGGCGTGACAAAGCTGGGCCTTTGGTATGGCCACCAGTTTTCGGCGAGTATCCATCCGACACCTGCGATGTTGCCCGCAGTGTCGATGGGGATGTCCAATCCGTTTTCGGCTTCATAGGTGTCGATGTAATCAGGGCCTTGCCACGTGAACACTTTGATTTTCCCGATGTTTTCTCCGCCGGCACCAGCCAGGTCATCGGTGTCGTCCACCAACTCGATGTATCCCGGGTACAGGGGAATTCCATTGGGGCTGTAGCTGGGAAGTGAGGGGCTGGTGGATTGCCCTTGGTCGGCCATATACCGGATGGTTGAAATGGGGCGCGTGTAGTCGTAAAAGCCCTTGACGCTCCAAGCGGCAATGGCGGCATCATGAACGGCACCACCAAGTGTAACGTAGGACTTTATCTCATATTCGAGTGGGTCGAGTTCGGCTCCTTCTCCCATCCAGTCTCGGGTGAATGCCGGGTGGGCCATGACCTCGTTGAGTATGCTAAACCAGTGGCCTGGTGGGGTCTCGCTGTCGGGTCCGTCGGCCCAGAATTCAGCAAGAATTCGCGTGTAGTCGCCGAGAGGCACGAGCTGCTCTTCATACGGCAAGTCTGTGGAGGGGTTGACATCGTGTCCAATTCCAGAATCTCCTCCTCCGAAGTAGTTGTAGAAATCCCCGTAGTCAGAAAAATTTTCAGGAAACGATTGAACGTTTCCGATGCTCGACGGACTGGCGTCGATCATCACGCCATTGAAAGGGTCGTGTTGGGACTGCCAAATGCTCACCATGGCAAAGTGGTGCTTGAACATGCTGTCCTCCTCAAATGACATGTCCCCACCCGTATAGAGCGGTGGACCTGGGTCGAGGTAAGTCGGCCACAGTTCGCCGTCCCGCTCGTTCATGGTCAGTTGTTCATTTTGGAGTGCGAAAGGTTGCACCCATCCCCATTCGGGACTTTGGAACGGAGGAGCGCTCTCAAGCACTTGACCCGATTGGTCTACAAAGCCATTGATGGCCAGGGGCTGCCATCGGTTTGGGTCGGAGACGGTGGGATTGCCAGGGTCATCCACCACGAGTTGGTCATTGTGTGGCTCGTAGTAGGTGTTGGTGTAATTGAAAGCTTCATTTGCTCCGTCCTGCATTCCAAATGCAATGACCTGTTCAGCGATGTAGTTCCCTAAGGCTGCAGGTGATCCGAACGCATAATTGGTGGAGGTGAGGGAGGGGTCGTAACCGAGTGTAGTGAGGAGTGAATCGAATCGAGCTTGCGCGGTGACGACTCCGGGAGAATTCGAATATCGATGGCTAAGAACACGGTAAGCCGCGTACGATACCGCCTCCCTTCTCGCCATCGGAATGTCGAGAAAAGGAAGGATGTTTTCTGGAATACCATCGAATTCTGCCGTGTATCCACCGAGGGTGTGCCCGAGGAGCATGGGCTCTGCCAAGTCATCATAGGCGGCCCATGCATCGTACATCGCAAGGGAAACGTGGTAAAGGTTTCGGGCGTGAATGGGGGGGCGGGCAAAGTCGACCCGAATTCCTTTGAGTTGAGCTTCAATCCACTCATAGGCCACGTCGTGCTCAGTTTCTTGAGCAAATCCAATCTCCTCGATTCCAAGAAGACATCCGGAAATGACCAAGAGCCGAGTCAGTAGTTGACGAAATAGCATTGCAAGCCGATGAATTGAACAAAAATGCAAACGGGTACCGTTAAGATACGAAGGGCTGAGAAATGCCCTTCCTGTTTTTTCATTACGCTGGAATCATCCGATTGCCAGGAGAAAAATGTGGGCGGTGAGGGACTCGAACCCCCGGCCCTCTCGGTGTAAACGAGATGCTCTGAACCAACTGAGCTAACCGCCCTGACAGGTGCAAAAGTAGGGAAGAGCGAAATTGCGCGCCATGGAACGGACAAGGACCGTGTTTCACTGGGCGAAGTGGTGGTTGCAATGGATCCGAATGACCGCACTGGATCCAGCCGGTGTCATGGCCGCCCCGAAGGCTGCACGGGTCTCATCGGCATTGGATTGGCGTTTAGTTCGTGCTTCCCTGCCGCGAGAAGAGCGGCACAAATGGATCGAGATTCTGGATTTTGGAGCGTCTTCCAAGGTCCGAGAATGCAGTGGTCTCACCTCTGTTGGACAACTTGAGAGAAGAGCATCCACAGACCGGTGGAAGGCCACTTGGCTCGCCGCTTTTTCGGCGTCTGCAATGGCCAATCGAGAGGATGTTGTGTGCATTCTGGAACTGGGGACCTGTTTGGGTTCGGGCGCGGTCAGCCTCATCCTCGGTGCCCAGCGGCAGTGTCGTTACGTTGGTCTCGAAGGCAGTCCCGAATTGGCAAGGATGACCGAGGAACGAATTCGCCGCGTAGCCCCGGATGTTTTCATCGACATGCGTGTGGGGCCTTTCAGCGACACATTGCCTGCAATTTTGGCTGCTGATGTCCGGTTTGATTTGGTTTTTCTCGATGGCCATCACGAAGGACGGGTTCTCTTGGAACAGTGGG
>CACAUH010000053.1 GCA_902535565.1 uncultured Bacteroidota bacterium
AAACACCACCAGGGTATCTAATCGGCCTTCCAAAGTCACAGCGCACCAGGAAATATCCGAAGTCAAGCCTCACTCCTCCCCCTGCCGATACGCCAATGTCCTCTATGAATCTCGCTGTTGCAAAGTGAGCACCCGGACGCTCTGCTTCCGGCCGTGTCATCCAAATGTTTCCGGCGTCGAGAAACACCGCGAGTTGAACCCAGTCGTTGATGTAATGCCTTCCTTCCACATTGGCTTCGATTCTGATGTCTCCTCTCACCCCCTGCAAACTGGGGTCGCTCTGCCCAGGCCCAAGCCCCATGGCACGCCAACCTCGGAGGCTGTTCGGTCCACCCACATAGAATTGCTTTTCAAAAGGGACCGCAGCTCCAGGTATGGTTGATGCGGCAGTGCCGACAAATGCCCTCGCATGGAGACCTGTTCGTTTTCTTGGGGTCCAGCCCCATCGCGCATCGACGACCCACCTTGTATATCTGGCGACTTCTACGGGGCTATTGGATCCGAAAAGCGTTGGGATTGGGACGGTGGTGGCTTCAGGTGCACGGGGGTCAATCGCGTGAAACACATTTCCTGCCGCTTCGAATTCAATGTGCAGGCTCAAGGCACTCCTTCCCGCCCTCGGTTTGGGCTGGAACCACCAGCTGGCCCCTGTTGCAAACAGTGCCCTCGACGCAAATGTGGAGGTCAAAATGCCAGACCCAAGGTCTTCCAACTCTTGTGCAAATCGAGGTTCAATTCGACTGGCAGTCAGGGTGATTTCAAGCGGCCGCAATTCTATGCGGGAACCCTTGGTCGGATTTTCAACGAACTGTTCGATGAGCGCCAACTGCAAATAGGTCCTGCTGAACTTGGGCCGGTTCTCATCCCTGATGGCAAGCGCCAATCGGCTTTCTGGGCGGTTGGACTTGGCAAAACGGTCTGCGCCAAATGGAATGATGCGACGGGCACTGTACTGAATTCCAGCGGCAAGTATCCTGGAGTTCAGCCAAGGGTCTGGTTCAAGGGTTTCACCGATCGTGCTGTTTAGATAGGGTGTCACGGTCTCAAGTCCGGCCTGTACGTCGATGGAGAGCCTTTCCATCCTGTGCCGGAAATCCAGATCTGACAATGCAAACTTGATTTCACCACCGGGTCCTTGGCGAGAAGTCAATCCGCCGTTGATTCTCATCAATTTTCTAGGGGCGGGATTCAGTCTTGCCTTCAGCTGAAGCGGCCACGTTTTGCTGCCTGTGGTGTCCGGGAGTGCGACAACCCCAAGATCCACCCCTTCAACTATAGGAAGGGAGCGGAGTAGCTGTCTGGTTTCGGCGATTTTTGAGGGGCTGAACCGATTGCCTGGCCTAACCGTGATGTGTTGGGCGATGGGTCGGATATCCCGGCCTTGGGGCACAACCCAGCGGATGCCATTGTATAACGTGTCGACATGGCTGGTGGGGTTGGGATTCCCCCATTCGACGTTCACCTGTTCGATGTTCCCTTTCCTGTGTGGCGAAATCAACCCGGCCAGGTTTCGGGGGAGGATCCGGAGGGTGAGGTCCGCTGTTCCTTCTGACCTTGATTGGGTCGTGTCTACAGAAAGGAGAAGGTGGTCACTGAGAAGTCCATACCAGCCTTGTTCTTGGAGCCTGCTGGCGGATGCCGCACGCGCTCGGTCAATTCCGTCTAGATCAAGCCATTTCCCAGACCAGGTGGACCAGTCTTTCTTGATTTGAGTCAGTGCTTTTACAGACAGTCCGCTTCCCTCTCCTTCGACCTCGATGTTATTGCATCGCACACGCCTACCAGGGTCGAGCACCATGGTCAAATTGACCTTGTTTCCGAACAAGGCAGTATCGAAGCGCACCCGAGCGTCCAAGTAGCCCATCCTGAGCATCCTCGATTCGAACAGCCTCCTGGATTGTTCGAGCGCTGCATGATCAAAGGGGGATGCGCTCCCTCTGGGCGGCGCTTCTCCATTTTCATAGGCCGCTTTCCACCTCCCGCTCATTCTACTGATTGTGTGCTGCACGGGGAGGCCAAGGATGCGCTGGGGTGGGCGCAGAATCATTGCGCTTGAAAGCAAGCCGCGCCACGTTTCCTTTTCCATTTGGGAGGCGCTGTCTTGGGGCTGGATCACCTCCCATTCGGCATTCCATACCAAAGGTGTGTCCTGGGCGATGAGAGGCAGCGATGTGAAGGTCATTCCGTACAATGCGGATGCCGTGATGCATCTTGCAGTCCAGGTCAAGACCCAACCCATGCCGACGCGAAATGACATTTCGTTCATTCGAAGCTTGAGGGACAGGAACACGCGCCACATGGAGCGAAAGTTCGTGGTCGAAGGCCATAAATGTGTGGCTGAAGCTTTGGAGAGTGGTTGGCCCATCCACGGGCTCTTCTCTACTGAGGCTTCTGGGTGCCCGGTTTCGTGGAACGCCGAACCTATCCAATCCAAGGACATGGACAGGATGAGCGCGTTCAAGACGGCACCTGGGATTCTGGCCATCGTGGGCATGCCCGATGTCGTCGCCCCCTCCCCAGAGGCGTGGTCCGTTGATGAAGCATCAGTTCCTTTTGGGCTTGTGGTGGACGGCCTCTCTGATCCCGGCAACCTCGGCACCTTGCTTCGAACGGCCGATTGGTTTGGTTTGAAAGGGATCTGGGTGTCACGCCAGACAGTTGATGTTTTCAATGCGAAAGCAATCCAAGCGTCCATGGGTGCTGTCTTCCGCGTAGACGCTTGGGCAGTTGATTTGCCAGAGCTCGTGGTGCAGCTGGAGGAATCGTCTTCTGTTGTCTTTGGGCTTGACATGGAAGGGGACGCACTGTGGTCTTTGAAAGGCGCGCCTTCTGTCGGTCGCAAATGGTGTGCCATAGTGGGCAGTGAAAGCCACGGTCTTTCAGAAGCAGTTCGAGAGGCATGTCCTCAGCAGCTTCATATTCCAGGCGCTGGCGGCAGTGAGTCACTCAATGCTTCAATGGCTGCGGGCATTGTCCTTTCCGATTGGTCCCGGCGAACCCAGACATCCTGATTCTGGCGGTCAAGTCAATTCTCGGTACAACTCGAGTGCACATTCCCTTACGGTTCCGCGATCCACTTCGGGCAGCAGGCTTTTGACCCACTCGCGTATATCGTCTACTCTGTGGGCAAGCTCAACATCGGCAATGGGCGCTGAATTTCGCAAGCTGGCTTCTGCCGCATCCGCCCACCCCCCCCTGACGGGGAGTTTCGATACAGTTCTGTCTACCCGCTCAGCTGCCGCTGTCCAGCTGCCTTTTCCCGCAGTGCCATCAAACTCGAGCGGCGCCGATTCTGCAATCCGCACCTTCCCCTTCCACCCGCGCAGGCCCTCCAACATGCTGGCCACATCATCTTCAGGAAGTTTTTCGCCTCGAATACGCTCAGCGACCACGCGGCCATCGCATGGGTTGATGTCATAGCGAATGGCAACGGAACGAATCAAGCCGTTTAAGACGGATGCACCTTGTTTCTCCCCGCCATGAGCCAAGCCCAGCATCCGAAGGAGGGCGGGATGGGTTTTGTCGACACCATTCTTTGTTCGTCCTGGGGCTTGTGCGATCCAGACTTTACCGCCATTTCCAACGATCTCTGCGATGTTGGTGCTCAATTGGATTTGCTGTTGAAGTGCAGCGCGCCCTGTTGCATTCCTGTCGATGAAGAGCGCCTTATTGAGATCCATAATGTCTCTTACCCATGGGATGTCCGCCAAATTGGTGCCGAGGACGATGTGTGTGGTGTCCATGCCCGCCTCTACCCTGGCGAGGTTGTAAAGGGCGGGGTCGCATACAATGTCTCGGTGGGTGCTGAGAATGACGCCCGGAGGATCTGCTTTTTCAAGGGCCGACTCCATGCCTGCGGTGGTGTTGGCAACCACCCACCTCATGAAGGGCAGACTCCAGTCTTCTTGGATGTTGGTGGGGTGACGCGGAAGATCGATACCGAACGTGCTGAGCCGTTCCAGCACCATGTCAACTTCCGGTCTTTCTAGAAACTGTTCGAGTAATGTGCCATTCACGGTGCCAAAGGAACGGAGACCATTTCTCTTGGGGTTACTTTGCCGGGCCTGATTTCATAAACAACATTGGATGACTTTTTCCGATCTCAAGGTGACCCGTCAGTATCTCGATGCGCTCGAAGCCATGGGGATCACGGAACCCACGGAAATTCAAAGCAAGGCCATTCCGAGAATTCGGTCCGGACAGGATGTAATTGGGATAGCCCAGACGGGGACGGGCAAGACCTTGGCTTTTTTATTGCCCCTAATGGGGATGTTGTCTCACGCTCAAGGAAATGGTCCTCGGGCGGTGGTCTTAACGCCCTCCAAGGAATTGGCCTTGCAGATAGCGGAGGTGGCGAGCCGACTTGCGGCTGGGACGGACTTGAGGGTGGATGTCGTGTACGGTGGCGTTGGACACCGAGCCCAAATGGCTCGCCTTCAGGCCGGAACTGACTTGGTTGTGGCGACACCGGGACGGTTCATGGAGCTGTATCTGCGACAGGCGTTTCAAACGGGCTCCATTGGCTATCTGGTGCTCGACGAGGCGGACAGGATGATGGACCTGGGTTTTATGCCACAGCTGCGAAAACTCTTGGAAATTCTACCGACAAAACGACAGAATTTACTTTTCTCAGCGACTTATCCCCCAAAGACAGAAGCCATGGCGGAGGAATTTCTGTTGTGGCCGACCCGGGTCGAGGCTTCTCCCCAAAGCACGCCAGTCGAAACGGTCACGCAGTCCGGATACCATGCGGACAATTTTGGCACCAAGCTCAACCTGTTGGTCGATCTCCTCAATGGGGAGGAATGCGATGGGCAAGCTCTGTTGTTTGTGAGGGAAAAGGACCAGGCAGAACGGATTGGACTGCGAATTGCACAAAACATTTCGCCCTCGGTCCGGACCCTGCATGCCAACAAGGGGCAGAATTCACGGATTCACGCCATGGATCAGTTCAAAGGGGGTGAATTGCGGTTTCTTGTCGCGACGGATGTTGCGAGCAGGGGGATTGATGTTCCCCAGTTGGATCTCGTGATCAATTTCACTGTTCCCAAGGACCCCCACGACTATATCCACAGAATTGGTCGCACAGGCAGGGCCCAGAGAAAGGGGCGTGCAATCACCTTTGTGGACCCGAGTGAAATGGCTGCTTTACGCAGGGTTGAGAAGCTACTTGGCGCTCCGCTTACTATGTCATCCCTGCCCGAAGGGATCTCCATTGAATCAACACCGAGATGGGAGGCGCAAGCAATGGCACGCGCCATTGACCGTGAAAAGCGAAAAGCTGACCCAACGTTCAAAGGGGCCTTTCACGAAAAAAAGCGGAAGCCGAACTCCAATAGAAGCCAGGGGAAGAAAAAAAGGCGGTAATCAAATGGGGTGTGCGCCGCCTCCGGGAAAGATTCTCAATCCTGCGTCATAACACCAGATTTCGGTGGCACCATCGGGGTGAAGTCCAAGGTGGGTGTGGACATCGAAATCATACCCTTTGCTTTTCAGCCATTGCAGTCCCCCTATGTCTGAGCAGGTTGGGCCGGGATGGCTCCAAGCTTTGAATGCCTTGAGGATGTCGTGGTTTCGCTTCAATATCCTGTCGATTTCTCGGCGGCTGTTTCTCGGCTTTTGGACTTGCCACATCGGGTTGCTTCTTTGGGTGGTGCTTCTTGGATGGGTGCCAAAACAGTACTCGGAGCAGAAATCACCCGGGTATGGGCCATTCTGTTTTCTCTCCAGCGGCTTTTTGCAGGACAGGCATCTTGCTGGCATGTAAATCGTTTGCTTTGTCGACAATCAACACAAGGTGGATGGGAATGCCCAATTCAATGGTGGTGGCCTTCATTGCTGTGGTCCTTTCCTTTGTGGGTGATGGAAAAGAACATTGAGGTCGGCGTCGTGGGTGCGGGAACCATGGGTCAGGGAATCGCTCAAATCTCGGCCACAGCCGGACACCGCGTGGTCCTTGTCGACCGCGATGAATTCGCCTTGGAACGGGCGACGGCCAATCTCGAGCGCATTTTTAAGCGGCTCGTGGAAAAGGGGCGGGTAGATGCAGGTGAGTCAAAGCAAATCTTGGATCGCATCCGCATTACAACAGATATTGCTGCATGCGCCCAAAGCGGCCTCGTCATCGAAGCGGTGGTGGAGGATGAAGGAGTCAAACAGGGCTTGTTTGCTTCACTTGAGTCTGTGGTTTCTGATGACGCGGTCTTGGCGAGCAACACCTCAAGCCTGTCCATCACGCGCTTGGCGGCGGGCTTGAATTCGCCTGACCGATTGATCGGCCTTCATTTCTTCAACCCCGCTCCACTTCTGCCCTTGGTTGAGGTGGTGCCTGCATTGCAGACAAAAGACGGGTTGGTCGATGAAATGGCGACGCTGATGCGGGATTGGGGCAAACAACCCGCTGTGGCCAAAGACACCCCTGGCTTTATTGTCAACCGGGTCGCGAGGCCCTTCTATGGTGAAGCGATTCGGCTTTACGAAGAGGGGGTAGCGGACATCGCGACCATTGATTGGGCCATGACCGAGCTTGGTGGTTTTCGGATGGGCCCCTTTGAGCTGATGGACTTAATTGGCAATGACATCAATTATGCTGTGACGGAAAGCGTTTGGAAGGCCTTTCATCATGATCCGAGGTACACGCCGTCATTCTCACAAAAGCGCAATGTGGATGCAGGTTGGTTGGGGCGTAAATCAGGCCGCGGATGGCATGTTCATACCGATGGCGTGAAGCGCACCGAGCCCAGGCGAGACAAGGACTTAGGGCAAGACATACTGTGGCGAATTCTGGTGATGCTCATCAATGAGGCCGCAGACGCAGTGTTTTGGGGTGTGGCCAGTCCGGAAGATGTGGACCGCGCGATGAAAGGGGGTGTCAATTACCCCAAAGGCCTTTTGAAATGGGCGGAAGAAGTGGGTGTCGATCGCTGTGTAGAGACCTTAGATGAGCTCAGAGCCTGCTATGGCGAAGAACGGTACCGCTGCAGCCCATTGCTTCGGCAATGCGCCAAGGAGCAGCGTGGGTTTTTTCATTGATTTTGAGTTAGCAATCTGACCCGAAACCACCGAGCATCGCAAGAATGTCTGCCACGGTGACGATACCATCTCCGTTGACGTCTGCCGTGCAGTCAATCAAACAACCGAACTCGGCGAGCACGGTCAACACGTCAGACACGGTAATAATCCCATCAGCATTGAGGTCGAGTTGGCACGCGAGTTCTTCAGGTGACAGGGTGCCATCGCAATTGTTGTCTAACCCCTGAGCGGTTCCCGGAGCGCCCGGGTATACGCTGGAGTTGGAATCGTCGCAGTCGCACACGGTGGACTCTCCATCGCCATCCAAATCCACGATGCCGGCGCAAGTTTCGAAGCCAGATTGACAATTGGCTTGAACGCAAGCTTCGCAGTCTGCCTCGCTACCAAATGCACACGTGAGAAAACAACTGTTGGTCACACAGGTGCTTTGGTCAGCAAAGCATCCCACGCAGCCGTCGCTCATTTCTGGCACTGCATCTGAGATGCATTCCGCAAAGCAAGACGTGATGTCGCTGGATAAAAAGCAGGAGAAGCCACAATTGAACACCGCGTCATTAACCGCGTTTCCGTCGTTGCACAAAAGGGCAAAATCGTCGGTGTTGCATTGTGCTGTTGCGGTGGCCTGATGCCCAAGCAATAGAATTGCGAGCATAAACAGGGCTAAAACAGGGATGGACTGCACATTCATGACGAAACGACAATCTAAAGTGGTAATCGGTTCAATCGAGAAGTCGAAATCCTCCCCTGTCCAAATTTCGCCCCGCAATCAAGATGTCTTCAGGATGGGTCAGGTCCAAAAAAGCGCCAACGGAAGGCACCACTTGAATTTGTCCGGGATGATGCGCAGACCAATCGGATATAGCCACTGGGAGTTCTCGCTCCAGCCGCTGGGGATGCAAGGGTGCTTCCCGGACAGCTTCGAGCAAATCTGAGTACGGCATCCGGAAATAGTTCATGCTGACCCGAACGGTGCCGTCATTCCACCGGGAGGCCTCAATGGCTTGGTGACTTGGCTTCTCTTCAATTCCAGTGAGTGTTCCGTCATCGCCCCTGAGAATAACAGCAAATGCGCGGACCCGATCTTGAGGGAGCCCAATGTGGGTGCTATCAAATGCGGGCAAGCAACTTGGGTGACGTCCCATGGCGAGGAACATGCCCTTTGGGGGTAGATTGTCCCCATTGGCCACGGTGACGCTTGTGCCTTTCCATTCTGGGTGCTTGTGGAGCGCCAGCTCCACAGCTTTCGCGGTCCCTTCCGGCTTGGTTCGACCAGGAGGAATGTGCTGGACGACGAAATCCAATGTGACGCCCGCTACTGGATGCACATCAAAATGTAATGGTGTGACTTCATCTTCTTCGCCGATCACGATGCAGATGTTTCGAAGCCCTTCGGCTTTGGCTTGTTCGATGAGATGGGCCAATAGAGGCCTCCGCTCCTTTCCCAGCCTGATCATGGCCTTGGGCCTGGATGCGGCTTCTTGCAGAACCCAGTCCGGGAGGTTGCCCCCGGACCGCATCCTGCTTCCCTTGCCCGCAGCCATGACGATCAGGGGATTCACATCATCCATAAAACACCCCTCGGTCTGGTTTGACATGCCAGGCTCCTTTTGCTCCGGCTCGAAGCATCGCTTCAACAATGGCGTCCACCCGGTCTAAAGGTGCATAAGCGAACATGCATCCACCGCCACCGGACCCATTGATTTTGCTGCCCCACGCACCTGCTTTCATGGCGGCATTCGCCATGGCCTCTATGCGTGGCGTAGACAGGCCGAGCACGTCCCGGAGGACCGTGTGGTGCTGGGTGAGTGCCTCCCCCATCAAATTTTCGTCAACCTGTTCGGTTTCCATTTTTTTTGACCATTCTTCCTCCAAGTCCCGGTTGATTCGGGTGCCTTGGGCCAAGGCCCTTTCCGCATCGGACCAGTCGTCGGGCGGTACGTCTAGGTTCTTCATCAGTGGCAACCTGGCGTCCTTGCAGCGTGCCAGATGTCCTTGGGTGTCCTTGGGTTGCCCTGAATCTCCAAGAACAAATGCACCCGGCAATTCAGGCAAGGGCTGAGCAGGGCCGTGCCCAAAGCGGTGAAGTCCACCATGGGCGCATGCAAAGTGGTCCATGTCTCCTCCTGCCCCACCAAACGAAAGAACTTCAGCCCGGTGGCACCTTCGCACCAAATCAGTCGTGGATTCAGAAACACCGAAGAGCCGAGACCATCCGGCTGTCCAAGCGGTCATCAATGCCGTCGAAGAGCTGCATCCAGCCCGAATGGGGATGTCGCTTTCGATGTGCACGTTCATGCCGTTCGGTTTCGTCTTGCTGTCTGTCTTGAGGGCCTGGAAGGCGACATGCAATGGTGTGTCGTGCAATGCGCTCGAGCTCAAGTCGAACGTCAAGATGTCCCCGATGGCTTCGCTTGTCACCTTG
>CACAUH010000054.1 GCA_902535565.1 uncultured Bacteroidota bacterium
GGCTTCGGGTGTGTCGTCTACAATGAATTCGACACCTGTAGCGGATTCAAGGGCGCGGATGTTTCTGCCCTCTCGGCCAATGATTCGACCTTTGATGTCGTCGCTGGCGATGTTGAAGACCGAGACGCTGTTCTCCACGGTGTGCTCCGTGGCAACACGCTGTATGGTTTGGATGACGATTTTCTTAGCGTCTTGGTTGGCGCGGGTTCGGGCATCATCCAATATATCTTGAGTTTCCTGTGCCGCCATGGCGCGGGCATCGCCCAAAATCTGCTGTTTGAGTTCCTCCTTCGCAGACTCCACAGTCATGCCGGCCGCTTCCGATAGCAATTTTGCCGCCTGATTTTGGGTCTTGTCGAGCTCTTTTTGCTTGGCTTCATTGGCCTCGAGCCTCACCTTCAGCGTCTCTTCATCTCGTTGGAGGCGCTTCCTGCGGTCTTTTAGTTGCTGATCGTCCCGCTTGAGGTTGCGTTCGGTGTTTTTCAGCTTGTCCTCCAGCGATTGAACCTTGGCATTTCGTGCCTTGATTTCTTTGTTGTGTTCCTCCTTGAGTTTGAGGAATTTTTCCTTGGCTTGGAGAATCTTCTTTTCCTTGATGTTGTCTCCTTTTTGCTCCGCCTCCTTGATGATGGCGGAAGCCTTGCCTTTGAGTACGCTGTTCAGAATGGCATAGGCGGCGGCGGCGCCGAGAAGAAATCCGGCGATGGCACCGATAATATATTGTGTGGGCTCCATGGATTCAGGGGGTTTGTTCCCCTGTCTCCTCTGAAGCAATGCCTGCTTGAGCCAAAAGGGACCTCACTTCCTCGAGGCCTTCAAAGACCTCCGATGGAATGACATGCACTTCTTGAGTCTCTGTTTTTACATCAGCGGGGGTGTCGCTGAGCAATTGCAGTGCCGCCATGGCGATCAGGTCCTGCCGGTCAGAGACGCCGTAGTCCCTTTGAAACCGTTGGACAAGTTCATCAATCTTTCCTGCTGCCTCCCGCACGCGCTTTGCCTCACCTTCCGCCACGGTCAGTGGGTAGGTCCGTCCAGCAATGGTGACTTGTATGGAGGATTCATTCATGCGGAAAGGAGTTCTACTGTCGCCACGTCGCGCGCATGAGGCATGAGTGCTATACAGGCGTCGATTTCATCGACAAGGGCCCGGATACGTTCACCGACGATTGGGTCGGAGCTGGCGACCATTGAGGGTTGCGGTTCCGATGCAGTTTCGAGTTGAGCCAGCTGCGCCTCTTGCTCTGCGATGCGGGTTTGCAACGCGGCAACTTGGTCCACAAGGGTGCGCTTTTCCTCATTCAGGCGGTTGCGCTCTTCGATGAGCTTGGCCGCCTTTTCCCGAATCTCCTGCAGCATGGTGCTCAGGAGTACTTGTTCCGAGCTCTGGTTCATATCCACGAACTCAAATTTACATCGTACAAGACAGGGGCTGAAAACCGAGAGGTAATTTGCGAACATGAGATGGGGTATGAACGGGAGCCGAAGCGAAAACCGCCGCAGATGGCTTTGTTTGGGAGGGTGTTTGGTCACCTTACTTCAGGTTGGGGCGCAGGACACACTGCACTCTCCTCTGGCCATTCCATTGCAGTTCAGCGGCAATTTTGGTGAAATCCGGACTGGACATTTTCATACCGGCATGGACATCCGAACGGGTGGAGTCGAAGGCGTTCCCGTGCTGGCGGCGCAGTCTGGCCGAATCAGCAGGGTCAAAGTTTCGGACCGCGGCTACGGTCTTGCACTGTACCTCGATGGTCAGGGTTTGACGACAGTATACGCGCACTTGTCCTCGTTTCACCCCGACATCGAAGCCTGGTTAATGGGGGTCCAGTATGCATCTGAATCTTGGGCTTTCGATGGTCCTCCCTCCCAGGACTTTTGGTTTGAGGCTGGTGATACCATCGCATGGAGCGGGAATTCTGGAAGGAGTTTCGGTCCACACCTCCATTTTGAGATTCGGGACCAGCGAACCCAGTGGCCCATCAATCCGCTGCACTGGGTTTTTGTCGGGGAGGGCATGACCCAAGACGATGTGCCGCCTGAGTTTCGCGGTGTTTGGGTGCTGCCATGCGATTCGGGCCAGGTTGGAGGGGCGCGGGATCGGTTTCGGTGGAGTCCAGCCCATGGTGAGTTCGTTGAGGTGGCGGGGCCATTTAGGCTTGGGGTGGAGGCGTTTGATAAGCTGGATGGAGCACCCTTTACGCACGGTCCATATGGGATAGACGTCTTTTTGGAGGACAGCCTCATCTATCGCCACCGCATGGACACGTTGGATTTCTCGACCAACAAGGACGTCTCGGCGCACGTTGACATCGCCGCATGGCAGGACCGAAGGGCACGCGTGCACCGATTGCATCGGTTGCCCGGCAATCGGTTGGACATCTATCATCTGACTGGTGAAATGACACCGCTGGAAGTGGTGCCCGGCGACACTGCCAAGTTGGGTGTAACGGTGTTGGACCTCTCAGGAAATGTGTCTAAGGCCACTCTTTTTCTGGTGGGGGACAGCATGCGGGTGGACTCAACCTGGGTCAGGGAGAACATGTTGGACCATCGACGGCGCCACCGCATGACGACTGGACGGATGGGAATCGAAATTCCAGCAGGTGCTTTGTATGCCGATGCGGCCATCGCATTGGAAGACGATTCGTCCGGGCGGTTTTCCGTTTTGTCCGAGGCCCGACTGACCCGAACGGCCTATCACCTCACTGTGCCCGCGCCCGAGCAGTGGAAGGGGACGGGGGAGCCGCTCGTCCTTTGTGCCATCGACGATGAGGGCGAGGTCAAAGACACATGGGTTTCCGATGAAAGGGGCGGCATGATTGGGACCAAGGTCAAGCAGTTTGGAACGTTTGAAGTGCGCCCGGATACCACAGCTCCCGAATTGGGAAAGCCCAAGGTGGTGTTGGAAACCTTGCGCATTGCTGTGGGCGACGATCTTTCGGGGGTTGAACGTTGGGAGGGACGTTGCGGGAACCAGTGGATGCGCTTGGCCATGGAGAAGGGGGTGTTGGTTCATCCACTCGGAGACAACATCCTTCAGCCAGGAAATCAGGTTCGGGTGTGGGCTGTGGACGAAGCAGGCAACCTGGGCCACAGGACATTCGATTGGCCCTTGGATTGAACTTTAGCGTCGCCCGGTGAGGTCCGCGTAATCCAAGAAGTAGATCGCCTTGATGGAGAAGCTATTTCGGTGAGGGACGCGAAGGACATCCTCGAGATTCTCCCCGTAATTGTCTGGAAGCATGTCTCCTTGACTTTCAAGTAGGTTCTTCCACACCAAGGACACCTCACTGCCTGGAGCGAAAATCCAACGGAAGACACAGTCAATGGACCAAGCATTGTAGCTGATGTCATAAACTGAAGTGCCTTCGTCGGTTAGGGTGATGTCATCGGTAGGCTCGAGCAACCCATTCTCATCCAGCAAGTAGAAGCTGCCGTTCTCTACCCGACTCCAATAGTGCCGCAGCCTGAAGGTGATCCCTTTGCGATTGTCCAGCACATAGGATGCATTTAAGACATGGGTGCGTGAATAGTTGTTGCGCTTGGCCCAAAGGCTCTGGATCTCCGAAAGGGGAGTGCCGTTTGGCAGGCTGTCAATTAAGGCTGACCAACCGCGCTCATTGTACTTGTCTTGGTGGCTGTACACGTGGCTGATTCGAAAGTGATCGTTGGGCCGCCATATGGGCTTTATCCTAAAATTGCGCTCTCTCCAGTCAGGGTACAGCACCCCTCCCGAGCCCCAACCGCCAATATCCATGGCGAATTCACGGCGATAGTCGGTGCTCAGATAGACATCCCAAGACCACCATCGTGGAACCTGCCAGTATCGGCCATCCAACCGCGGCGCGAAGTAGTCTCTGCCGTCGTGTGGGGATGCGGAGGCGCCGAGCTTGATAAAGTCAAAGCTGGCGAGGAAGATGCGCCATTCCACGTCGTAGTTCTGGGTGACGAAAGAACGCGGGGTGTGTAGCATTTCTCTTACCACCTCCAGTTCCCAAGACATGCTATTAAAACCAATGCCCAAAGTTTTGAAGGGTTTGGGGATGCGGTATTCCAAATTGGCATATTCTGCGACGGCGTTTGGGGCGGCGAGAAAACCGACTGCATTGGGGTCGTATTCGGGGGTTTCAGTATAGTGTCCAATGGACCAGCTGAGTCGGCCCTTGAGTCGGCTTAGCTCTATGCCCCATGTGTGGCCTTCTCCCGATTCCAAGGACCCGAGTGGGCTCTTCGTTTTGCGGTTTATGCCACCTCGGCCTGACAGAGACCACCGCTGAAGAGAGTCCCTAACTTGAAATGCTGCACTGCCGACCCAATCATCAGTCCGGCCATCGCCGCGTATGACCTGTCCACTCTGCACAGACACATAGCCGTTGTTGGGCAGATTCTGATCCACCACGGCAACCGAAAAGTCTGTGAGTGAACCTTCGCCGTCTCTGGATACAGCATTGAGCAATCCCAATCCAGTTCCACCCTGTGTCCTGCCAGTGACTTTGGATGCATTAATAAGTTGTTCCTGATCGCCCACCCGACGGCTGTAGAAGGTGCCTGTCTTGTTGAACAGCTCTGTGCCCTCCGTAAAAAATTGGCGGTTTTCATTGAACCTGACTTCGTAGGGACTCAGGTTCAAAACGAGGTTGTCGGCGACCACTTGGCCGAAATCAGGCACGAGGGTCATGTCAAAAGTGAAAGCATCCCCGATGCCCACTTTCATGTCCAGGCCGCCATTGATGCGGGTTGCTGTTTCACTGCCCTCCGCGTCATAGTAGACGCTGGCATAGGGATAAAGGCTGAAACGGGGCGGGGGGGCAATCCCTTGGATGCCGGTGAGCAGTCCTCCCTGGTTCATCAGGCCTTCCTGATTGGGGTCCATGGCCCGCCAGACGTAATCCGAGCGGTATCGGCGGACGTAGCGGTAGAAGTTCATTCCCCAGCTTTGCGGGGATTCTCCTGTGTCATTGAATCTGAAGACGGACCACGGCAGGGCGAATTCGGCCACCCATCCGTCATCGTCAATGCGGCATTCGGCTTCCCACACGGCATTCCAGCTGCCATCTGCATCATCATTGGACAGGAGCTCGTCGGACTGCACCCCATCCGGTGTCACGGAAAATCGAACGCCGTTGACCCCGTCGTCGAAACAATTGAACCAGATGCCGAAGACATCCGTGTTGCCCTCGCCGTCGCGCTGTATCAACTGGTGGAGGATGCTGTCCGGGGCCGAGTCCCACATGCGGGCTCCGATATAAAGCGCCCGGTCATCATAAGCGAACCGCACTTCCGTTCGCTGTTTGGGCATGGCAAACGGTTGAGGTCTCAGCTCCCTGAATTCGGTCTCGGGGACAATGCTTCTCCAGCCATCCTCGTCAAGAGACCCATCCACTTCAATCGCCCCGTGTTCCACCCGGATGGCTTCTGCCTCCGGCTTTCTGGGCAAGCCCTCAGGCCAGTCTTGTGCGATCAGGTGTCCGGCAGGCCAAATGCACATGAACAGCCACACAGCACATGCGAATAAACTGGGACAACTGTGGGGTCGACGCGTCATCGGGCGGCAAAATTACACCGCTGTCCAGCTTGATGTTCGCTTAGTGATAAACACCCTGCCTGTCGAGGGCCCGTCTGTAGCGTCGGGCATTTCGTTCGTGCTCTCGGTTTGTCTTGGCGAAAGCGTGGTAACCACTGAAGTCTTCACGTGCACACATGAAGATGTAATCGTGCTCCTTGGCATTCAGTACCGCTTTGAGGTAGGCGGGTTCCGGGAAATTGATTGGACCTGGTGGAAGGCCATCGTTTAGATAGGTGTTGTATGGGCTGTCGATTTCCCTGTGGACATTCAAAACGCGACGAATGGTGGGGTCTCCAAGGGCATAAATGAGGGTGGGGTCCGCTTGGAGACGCATGCCCCTGTCCAGCCGATTCAAATACAATCTAGCGACAGTGGGTGCCTCGTCCATTTTGCTTGTTTCTGCCTTGACAATGGAAGCGAGGATGCCAACTTCAGTCGGGCTGAGGTTGGTGTCTTTCGCCTTTTGTCGTCGCTCATCCGTCCACCAGCGCTCCCATTCACTCACCATGCGCTCGACAAAACCAGAAGGGGTCACATCGTACCACACTTCGTAGGTATTGGGGATGAAACGCGTGCGAAGGGCCTCCACATCGGTTCCTTTTCGCGCGGCGAGCAACGGGTCCTTCATTATCCGGACCAGGTCTTCGGCATCGAAGATGACCTGGGGCGCCACAGCTTCTGCAAGGTCCTCGAGTGACCGCCCCCCAGTGAAACGCACGCGGACCGCTTCCCGCGATCCGGACAGCAGAAGGCGGGCGAGGGAGCGATTGTCCATGCCTCCCGGAATCAAATAGCGCCCGGCTTTGAGCGTGCCGGTTTCGGTCCACCCCCTCCAAGAAAGGTAGCGAATCAGCGACCCCGCGTGCTCCAAGCGCCCTTCTCTTTCCAATTGGGCAACCACACTGTCTACAGGTAGGGCGGGTTCCAAGACAAACCGACCATCGCGTTCTACGGTATTTGGGGCCAAGGCTGTTCTCAGAACGAACCCGAAGAGCACTCCAATGACCAAGGCAATAAGGGTCACAGTGAAGACACGTCGGTTCTTCATAACGCAGTGTTCAGCATGTGTTGAAGGAGGATGGTGTCCTTCCATCCCTCCGGGGTTTTGGTCCAATCGGTATACCGTCCGACACGGCTGAATCCAGCAGCTTCAAACAGGGCCAGACTGTCGGTGTGATCGGCATGGATTTCGGCATGTACAGAACGCATCATTAAAGCGAGGGTGGCATGTCGAAGGGCGATGGCGAGTGCGCGACCTGCGACCCCTTGGCCACGCGAATCTGGCGCGACCAAGATTCCGATTCCGCTGCGCAGGTCTCGGGACTGAAAGTCATAGAGATCGACGGCACCGACCCTGTGACCGTCATTCTCGATGATCCATCTCAATTGTCCTGCCGAATAAATATCCTGATGGCCGAGACACAGGGCCTCCAGGGCAGCCCTGGAGAATGGGGTCACATTGCCAGTGACTGACCAGTGCTCCGGGTTGTTTTCCCATTGCAAAACGCAGTCGACATCATGTGGCTCCAACATCCGGAGTCGGGTCGGTCCATTCTGGAGCAGGTTGGAAGGAAGATTCATGGACGGTCGAAAATACTTGGACAAAGTCGGTTAGGTCGGGTTCCTGACCCGCAGGCATGCAGTTAATTTTGAACCATGATGCGATTTATGCTTCGCTTGTTGCCCGTTTTGTTCGTCTTCTGCAGTCTCGGATGGAGTGGGTGCACAATCAACCGGAACATGATGTTCCGGACACCTTCCGATTTCGTCTTTGATCCGTTCAACCCGATTAGCGATGTCAACTACCGCATTGCGCCAAACGACCTATTGTCTTTCCAGTTGTTCTCAAACAAAGGCGAGCGGCTGCTGTCTCTGACTGCGGGTGCGGCTGGAGAAGCAACCAGCAATGCCGCAGGGATGAATATGCTCAATCAAAACAACAGGTTCCTTTATGAGGTGCGGCCCGACGGCACAGTGGAGCTCCCGGAGTTGGGGCCTGTGCAACTGGCTGGGCTCAATATCAGTGAGGCCGAGACCAAGCTCGAAGAGGCTTACCGGAGCAATTATGTCAAGCCCCTCGCGTTGATTGAGGTGACCAACCAACGCGTCTTGGTGTTCCCAGGCGAAGCCGGTGTCGCTTCCGTGGTCACCTTGGTCAATCCCAACACGAGCCTTCTCGAGGTACTCGCTCTCAGCGGGGGAATCCGTGGGCGAGGCGATGCCCGAAAGGTCAAGCTGATTCGCAGGGGGACAAGTCGTCCCACAATTCACCAGTTCGATTTGTCGACAATCGATGGCCTTGAATACGCCACCACAACAGTGCAGGCAGGGGACATCGTATACGTCGAGCCCCTTCCCCAGTACTTAAATGAAATCCTAGCGGATGTCACGCCTGTATTGAGCCTTTTGACAACCATCACCAGTTTCCTTGCCCTCATGAGCATTTCGGGCAACAACTGATTCCCATTCACATGAACCATCCATTGGAAGTGCAGACCGGTCCCATTGAGGGGCCATTGATGATTCGCTCTCGACAGTTCGGTGATGACCGCGGGCGCTTTTCAGAGACGTGGCGCGCTGGGCATTTTCAAGAGGTTTTGGGAAGGCCGGTTCAGTTTGTTCAAGACAATGAGTCCATCTCAGGTGAAGGGGTACTCCGAGGCCTTCACTTTCAAATTCCCGATCGGGCGCAGGGCAAGTTGGTGCGGGTGGTGCAGGGGCGCGCGTTGGATGTTGCGGTTGATTTGCGAACCGAAAGTCCCACTTATGGGCAGCATCAAATGGCCCTTTTGACTGCAGAGAATCGCTGGCAATTCTGGGTTCCAGAGGGGTTTGCCCATGGGTTTTTGACACTCGAGCCCCACACAGTGTTTTGCTACAAATGCACGGAAGTATACAGCCCGGAGCATGAACGGGCCTTGCGATGGAACGATTTGGATTTGGGAATTGATTGGGGGGTGGACACCCCGCTTTTGTCACCCAAGGACGCTGCTGCAGGTTCGTTTGCTGACTTTGAATCACCATTCTGATGCTGCCTACAGTCTCCCTGCGTGGGTTCATTTCATTGGGGACCGGATGCTTGGTCCTTCTCGCCTTTGTTCTTTCTGGAGCGCGCGAGCAATCCACTGTGATATCTGAATTAAATCGGGTCGATTCATTGCCCCAATGGGTGACACCACCTCGGATCGTTGAGGGTCTTGAGTTTGCTGGAATTCCGCTGCCATTAGAAAGGGTTGGAGTGCGGGAGAGAATGGAGAAAGAGCTGCTGATCGGAACCTTCAGACACAGCAGCAGTCTTCTGACGCTTAAGCGATCTGGTCGGTGGTTTCCACTCATTGAGCCCATCCTTGTGGACTCAGGTGTGCCAGTGGATTTCAAATACCTCTCGGTGATTGAGTCTGGATTGGCCAATGCGGTGTCTCCATCAGATGCCCGCGGATTTTGGCAGTTCATGGAGCCTGCGGCGAAAGAGTTCGGGCTCAGGGTGGACCGAGATGTAGACGAACGGTATCACGTAGAAAAGGCGACAAGGGCTGCCTGCGCCTATTTGAATGAGGCCCATCGCCGCTATGGAGATTGGATTCTTGCTGCAGCCAGCTACAACATGGGCATGTCTGGACTCTCCCGACGGCTTGAAGAGCAGCGGGGAGATTCGTATTGGGATTTGATGCTGAACGCGGAGACGGCGCGATACATCTACAGGTTATATGCCACCAAACAGGTGATGGAGGCGCCTGAATCCCATGGCTTTATGCTGGCTGCTGAAGATTGGTATGCTCCAATTATAGGCCGGGATACAGTTTTGATCGATACCGTGAATGACCT
>CACAUH010000055.1 GCA_902535565.1 uncultured Bacteroidota bacterium
CTGAGGGCTACATCCCAACGGATGACATCCGCAACTACTGTGCTCCGGTTACGCCAGAGGCACAGGAAGGTGCGCAGACGTGCGATGACCGCGCGCCTGAGGTCATCAGGTTGTTCAACTTCCCAGGGGCCGACGACAGCTTTGTCATGGCGGACGGAGAGAACCTGGTTCAGGTGATGTCCGACGGCGGAATGCACATCGAGATCGAGGTCGAGAACGCGGACGGTTCCGGAGGATTCGTCTTCACGGCCGACTACGGTGCAGGTCAGGATTGGGCCACATGGTCTGCTGGCGGAAGCAACTACAAGAAGGACTGTGCTGAGATTTATCCAGGTCAGTCAATCTGGGAAGACTGGGTGTACTTCTTGATGACAGCCGGTACCCTCGAGGGAACAGGCATGTATGCAGGGTCTAGCTTCACATTGAGCCACCAGCCGGCCAACGGATACTACGGCATGCAGATGGGTCTGGGTGCAAACAACAAGAACACCAACTATGGTGGTAGCGCTTGGTTCTTCTGGCAGGGCAACCTGATGATGGACGGAGTGGACATGGGCCCAATGGCGAGTTCCGGTGACGTCTATATGGACCTCGATTGCTGCCTCCCATGGCAAGTGGACTACTACTACACTGCGCTTGACGACTGTGGAAACCCAACCGGGTTCTCATACAGCGAGGCAATGGGCAGCGATCTCGAAGACGGCGATGCTGCGGTTTCCGGTGGTCACACTGGTGGCCCCATCGACATCACGAGTGTCGGAGGCATCAAGGAGCCGATTCGCATCACGGGACTTGCTCCTAACCCAACCAACGATATGAGCCAACTCTCCTTCGTGGTGAGTGAGAACATGCGCTTGCGAGTGGACCTCTACACAATGGGTGGAACCCTTGTCCAAGAGATGTACGAAGGAAACGCGATGACAGGAGTCCAGTACGTGATGAACATCGATGCAGACGCTCTGTCCGATGGCATGTACCAGGTTCGCATCAGCAGCAATTCTTACCTCGCGGTGAAGAAGTTGCTCGTCGCGAACTGAGGAATTCTATCTCATTGAATTGGAAGCGGGCTGCCCATTGGGTGGCCCGCTTCTTTTTTGTCATGAGGGTATAATTCATTTTAGTCGATGAAATAAATGAATTAATGCCCCTTGTTACATCGGCATTTCGACGAAAAATGGAAGAATTCATATTCGTCGACACTTATAGGGCTGTAAATCAGCCATATAACCAGAAACAAAATATATGCTTCTATAGACGAATTATAATGATAGACAAAAGGCTTGTTTGGAAATTACACAGAACCAAACCACGCCACGATGAACCCTATCCGCTTGCCATTAGATGCAACGATCATCATTGCCACAATGGTGACCATTATGCTCCCGACCTCTCTGCTATATGCTAGTGGAAATGGCTGGATCGAATGCGATTCGGCATGTTACGTCACCTCATATGCACCCGTCAATGACACCGTCGCTTGTCTTGACGCGTTGGACGCATACACGTGTGCCGCGTTGACGGTGGTGGACACTTGCACAACGGACCAATATCTGGCTGCACAAGTCGTCGCCAATGGCGCAGACAGTGTGACTACATGTCAAGCCACCACGGCTCAAGGCATAGGGCCGGATGGTGCGCTTCGGATGTATGGAATTTCGCTGTCCGGGTTGGTTGCCAGTGATTACTTCGTGGAAACCGAGCAGGGCCTGACCTTGACCCAATACCACAATGATGTTGCGATTCTGGAAGGTGAAGTGGCAGCAGAAGGTGACCCCAATCAACGGTTCGAGGTGTTCATCGTGTATGAGAACCGGCTGGGTGGGGCAGATTGGACTGGTGGATTTAAGCATGCAATGGGGTGTACCCCACCGACGGATTCTTGGGACATCTACACCATGAAGCCGGACCAGAGTCACCTTCTGGGCAGGGGCAGTTTAGAGGGCAGCTTGATACGTGTCTCCCACGCCCCGAGTTCACAGTTCTTCGGTTTCCAGGTGGGCGAAGGAGCCAATGACCACAACTGTGCATATGGCGCTGGTGGCTGGTTCAGTTGGGAAGGCTCAGTGTGTGGGACAGAGTTGGCCGGTGCCATGGGCGATGTGATTGTGGATTTGGATTGCAGTACCGACTTCGATCCGTGCAACGCTCGGTCCAAGGCATACTTCAGCGCTTATGTAGAGGACTGCGGGGTGTGGCAGCATGAATTTGATATTGTCCGCCAGGATGACACGGCTCCGCTTATCATCGGAATTCCTGCAGATACAATTCAGGATTGCAGTTTGTCCATCGAGGAGCCGGATGGCGTGACGGTCAGCGACGATTGTCCGGAACCGGGCTATCCGACCCTCGTCTTCCATGGAACAGTCGAGGTGGACCCTCACGAGGGACACTGCCGGACCTTCCAGCAGCGGTGGACATCCGAGGATGCCTGTGGCAATACTTCCGAAGGAATCAGGTTCGTCCACACAACAGATAACATCGCACCTCAAATGGTGGGTGAGGAAATCGTCGAGATGGAATGCGACCAGTGGCCTGGAGGCACCGAGCCGCCATTGGCTGCGCTCATCGAGGCGGGCATCATTCAAGTGGATGAGAACTGCTTAATGGATACGGTCCTCATTGACTACGGAGTCATGTCTGGGGGCTGTTACTATGATCATGTTCTGACCTACACACCCATTGACCACTGCGGCAATGTGGGCGACAGTTTCTATCAGATTGTGGTTATTCACGATACGACCGATCCAATACTGGTGGCGGTACCGGCAGACACTGCTGTGTCTTGCGCCACAGATCCTGCTTTAGTAAATGCATTACCCACGGCTATCGACAACTGTGACCCTGAGGTCGATATCAGTTATGAGCAGAACATTTTGGATGACGGTGATGGGTGTGAGGAGACCTTCATTGTCGAGCGGATATTCATCGCTGTGGATTGTGGATACAACCACACCCGAGACACCCAGTATGTCCATGTCGTGGACACTGCAGCCCCGTTGCTTGTGCTTGAGGTGCCTGAGTCGGTGGTTTTGGAGGGTTGCTTCGAAGACTTAGACCTCGGTTTGGATGTGCTGGGAGATGCCACAGTCTCCGCCACAGATGATTGTGGCGAGGTGACCCTGACCTCCTCCTTAATTGAAACGGTCATGGATGTGTGCACAGATGCTGAGGCAAATGAGGGTGGAGGCATGGTGTTGCATCGCACTTGGACGGCAACAGCAACCGACTGCGCAGGCAATGTCTCGACTGCTATATCGGTTCAGACCATTGAGGTCCAGGACAATGTTGTGCCTCAATTGTCCGCTGCTGCGGTGGTGGAATACCCCTGTGCCAATTGGTTGGATGGGCTCTCCGGTGCGGAGGCATTGGAGTCGGGCTTGTTGACCGCGTCTGACAATTGTCTTTTGGACAGTGTCGCTGTCGAGGTGGTCGGGCAGTTGAGTGGAGGCTGTGCCGGCACATATGAGGTGATGTATACTGCGGTTGACGCTTGTGGAAACAGCGCTTCAGCATCTCAGATCATTGAACTGTACGACGATGTTCCGCCCGCGTTTGTAGCGGTCCCGGAAGATGGCACACTTGCATGTAATGGTGACCCCGTTCCATACCAGGAGGGAGAAGCTCAGGCTGAAGATGCCTGTGGAAGTGTGGAAATCACCGCATCTGATGCATTGATCGATGATCAGAGCTGCAGTGGAACCGCCATTTGGCAGAGGACATTGACAGCCACGGACGATTGCGGGAACTCGACGCAGCACATTCAGATTTTTCATCGTGTGGACAACGGCGCCCCCACGATCACCAGCCACCCGGATGATGTGATTGCATCCTGCGGCCTGCCTGCGTTTGACCCCGCCGGGGTCACGGCCATAGATGATTGTGATCCTGAACCGGTCATCAGTCATGTGGATGACACTGTAGCGCATACCTGTCCGAACACCTTCACGGTGGAACGTCACATCCTCGCGACTGACTGCGCTGGGAATGTGGGCGAAGTCATTCAAGTCATTGAAGTCGAGGATGTGACATCCCCCACGCTCATCTCTGCGGATGTTTTGGTGTCCTTGCCATGCACTGATTGGACCTGCGATATTGATGCCCTTGTTGAGGCAGGATTTATTTCTGCCACCGACGATTGCGGTGAGGTAGACCTCTCGGTTCAATGCTTTTCCATGTCTGGGGGATGTGTGGAGCCCAATGGGACATACACGCTTCAGTACACTGCCACGGATGCATGTGGGAACATGTCCAGTGCCCAGCAAATCTTGACCTTGCTGGATGAGGAAGCCCCAGAGGTTACCCTGGTATGTCCTGAAGACGTGACCATTGCATTGGATGAGGAATGTGGGTATCTGCTGGGTTCCCCGGCATCGGGTGCACCATGGGGTGAGCCGTCCGGAAGCGTGATGGACAATTGTGATGCCCAGCTTGAAATGGTGTTTTCCCATCAGGATTCCCCCGCGACGCAATCATGTGGGGAGGGAGGGTCAATCATCATCCAGCGCACCCACACGTTGACGGCCACGGATGCTTGCGGCAATGTGGGGGCCGCATCCTGTATTCAAACCATCACCTTTGAGGATACAACCCCTCCGCTTATCGAAGTCGATCCAATCACACCGATCAACCTTTTTGAGTGCTTAGCGGACGCAGATACCTCGACGGCGGCCCTTGGGTTTCCTGAGGTAAACACCATAGACGCCTGTGGGGGTGAGGTGGAATTGGTCATCACCCACCAAGATGCGGTCAGCTCCCCCTGTGATGGAGATGATGACCAAAGTGAAGGCAGTGCGACACTCAATCGAACCTTCACCATCATGGCAATTGACTGTATGGGCAACACAGCGTCTGCAACCGTGGAGCAAATCGTCAATTTCTTCGATGTCTCTGCACCATCCATCACCTTGAGCTGTCCGAGCGACACGGTGGTGGCAGCCGATGCGGACTGTTTCGCTGACATGGAGACTGCTTCGCTTGGCATGCCTGGTGTCAGCGTTTCGGACAATTGTGACACGGATGTTGCTACAACCGTAACGCACTTTGATACTGAAACGGTGGGAGGTTGTGCTGGGGAACGCACGATAACGCGAACCTTCAGCGTATCCGCCACAGACGATTGCGGAAACGCATCGACATCCGAGTGTACCCAGCTCATTACGGTGCTGGATATGTCGGCCCCCACTTTGGTGCTGACCTGTCCCGATGACGCCACCATTGAACTCGATGACGCGTGCGGATGGGACGGCGATGCCGGTTTGCCCATCGTGATTGCTACAGATGGCTGCGACCCCAGCCCTCTCGTTGAAATATCTCACCATGATCACGACACCTTGCTGCTCTGCGGCAGTTTGGATGGTTCGCCAGAAGGCAGTTATTCCTTCATGAGGACTTGGACTGTTGTGGTTACAGATGAATGTGGAAATTCTACTTCCTCGGAATGCGATCAGATCGTTCAGCTTTTGGACGTGACGGCCCCTGTTGATCATATCCTTGAAGTTCTACCAACCGACACGCTGTTCCTTGGTCCAGACTGCTCAGTGGGTCTCGAACCCGGTGTGGAGCCGGAAGCGAGTGCAGAAGATGGGTGTGATTCAGAATTGGAGATGATTTTGGAGTACAGCGATGACCCTGCGGTATACCAAGCCTTCGCGGAAGAGGTGAGCCTTGAGATCGATACACTTCCCGTTTCCATCGTTCCTGGTGTCACGACCTATCGGCTATATGCTCGATTAGAAAATTCTGAAGATTGTCTCAGCGCTGTGGTAGGAGAGGGCTTCGATGCATCTTGGATTACCTCAACAGCGCCGTTCTTCCAACATCCAATGGGTGCTGCAACTCCGGAAGGAATTGACCCCATGTTGTTTGCGTTGCATCCTGATCTTGAGCAGGATTCGTGGGTGACCATTGGGATCGACGGTCCGCCAGACACGGAGGCCAACCAAGGGGGGCTCTTGGTGGTCGAGTCAACCCCTTGGGTAGGCGATTTTGAAGCAGGCAATTCCATTGCATTGAACAGCCAATTCGGAGACGGGTGGTTTGCCCTGCCGACAACGACCAATGGCACACCAGATGAGGATGGCCGGGTCCTGCTGGCTCAATTGACCTCTGCTGGACACATCAGCGGGCAGCTTTACTTGCAAATTCTCGAGGGAGGCGCTGGAGGCAACGATGTTCGACACACGCTCGCATTTGGAAATGCGTGCAGTGACGAAGACGGTGCGCAGGAGGGGAGCTATTCATTTGTGCGAACCTGGCTCAGCTCGGCAACGGATGATTGCGGCAACATTTCTGAGGCCATCAGCTTTCAAAACATCGCAGTTTTGGATACCACAGCACCACAATGGACGAACACATGTGGTCTGGCCAATGGCGAGGTGATGACCTTGCCCTGCGCCGGACAGGGGGTTTTGGATTTTGATCCACTGCCCGACCCATGTTTGGCAGAGGCAATGGACAATTGTGACACGGAAGTAGGCATAGCCAGGTTTGACGATGTGGACAATGACGCCCCCACTGATGACGTTTGCAATATCTGTGCTCCCTCGGATCCAGCACCATTCGAGGACGGTCTTACCTGCGATGGGGAGGGGCCCGAGACGATGCGACTCTTCAATTTTAACGGCGATGCGGATGCTTCCTTTATCCTAGAAGCAGCGGAGGTTTCCCGGTTCAGTGTCGGGTGTGACAGCAGCGTCGCGGTGCTCCTTCATCTGACCGATGGGGAAGAAGGACAGTTCCTGTTGGAGGCCAACTATGAAGGCGGCTGGAACTGGGATGAATGGAGTGGCGATGGGCACCCCCAAGCCCCAGACGTGCAAGGGAGTTACAAGAAGGATTGTGCAGCGGTCTTCCCAGGAAATCCCGTCTGGTTCGATTGGCATTACTTCGTGATGACCGGTGGCACCTTGACCGGGTCTGGAACCTATGAAGGGTCCAATTTTATCTTGGCGCATCAACCGGCCAATGCATACTTCGGTTTTCAAGTGGGCCTTGGGGCCAACAGCAAAAACGAGTCCTATGGAGCCAGCGGCTGGTTCTTCTGGGAAGGAGAACTCGTTGTCGATGGCGTCTCACAGGGAAACATGGCATCAAGTGGAGACATTTTCGTTGACCTTGATTGCTGCCTGCCTTGGGAAGCAGAGTATGATTATGTCGCACAAGATGATTGCGGAAATGGCATCACCTTCGAATACACCATTTCTAATACCGGAGAGACAGATGAAGGCGGGGTCGATTTGTCTGGCGGACCCCAGCATCAGGGTGGTCCAGCCGTGATGGGTGGCGGTCCAGCGGAAAAGCAGCCGTTCAGCATCTTGGGGTTGATGCCAAACCCCACATCAGACCTTGCTCAGCTCCAATTTGAGGTGTCTGAAGCCCAAAGGTTGACCATCCGACTCCACACCATGGGAGGCGCATTTTTGGATGACATCTTTGATGGTACGGTTGAACCAGGTGCGATTTATCAAGTGGATATTGAAGCGGGTAGCTTATCCTCAGGACTTTACCAGTTGAGAATTTCTGGGGGGGTACACAGCGAGGTTCGGAAGCTCCTTGTTACCGATTGAAATTGATATAAAACAATCAGCAATAAATAAGTCTCCGTTTTAATTTGCCCCTCAGGGTACGGTGCGCGTTGAGGGGTCATATTTTACAGTGGTTTTGGAAGGTGTGGTTAAAATTGTGACAACTGTTGTAATTCGACGAAGGTTGTGAGTTGAGCATGACATTGCAGTGACCAAAACTGTCTTGTCATGCTCAACCTTCGTAGCACCTTTTGCGCCCTGTTGCTGGCGCCTTTTTCTGTTATTCTGGCTCAAGGTCCAGGATCGACATCCGCAGCCGATTTCTTTGTTCATCACAAACATGTGAGCATCGACCAGTACGGCAATCAGCAAATGGGATCCGCAGTGGCGATTGGAGGAGATGTCCTCTTGGCCTCAGACGATGCCGAGAACGTCGAAATCCTCAGAAAGAATGGGGACGGAACGTGGTCCTATGAGGCCTCACTTGCGGCTCCCAGCGCAGACATTGCGTTTGGCTCAAGGCATGCCATGGCCACAAATGGAGACTGGATTGCCATCGGTGCCAAGTTGGACGATTCATTTGGTTCCAACTCCGGTGCAGTGCACATGTACAAGTATGATGGCGCAGCTTGGGACTACCGAGGTGCCCTGAGTCACATGGCGCCTTTTGGAAGCATCATTACCGACCACTTCGGCATGGCGCTCGCCATGGATGGAGACCGCATGGTGGTGGGCTCACGGGCCGAAAATGGTGTCGGAGCGGCAGGTGCTGTTCACTATTTCACTTACAACACATGGCTCGACATGTGGCTCGAAACCGGCTTCGTTGCAAGCGAGCACACTTCGGGTAACTCCACGAGTAAGTTCGCTGAGAGCGTGGATATTTCAGGTGATTGGATGATTGTGGGTGAGCACAGAAACAACACCAACGGACAGTTTGCAGGGGCTGCTCACCTTTACGAATTCTACAACCAGTGCTGGCACCTTTCGGACACCTTCTATGGTGACGAGGCAGGCGATTGGTTGGGCTACGATGTTGCCATCAGTGGTTCCAATGCGGCTGCAGGCGCGCCCCACGCGGACACCAATAGCCTTAATGAAGCAGGTGCTGCAAAGCTGTATCAGTTGGTCCCATTCAGTGGATCTGAGGAGTTCTGGTCCGAGACATTTGACATTACTGCACCAACCCCTGTTCAGGGCGACTGGTTTGGACACGCCCTAGATATGGATGGCGACCTTCTCTTGGTAGGTGCGCCGAGAGATGATGACGATGTCATCAATGGCGGTGTCGGGTATTTCATGTTTGACTGCAGCACAGACAACTACGACTGTGTTGCCGAAGGCCTCGCATGCGATGCCATGCAGAATGACCGGCTTGGAATGGATGTCGCCCTGAGCAATGGGCTCGGTGCAGTCGGTGCACCACTTGATGACAACATCTTTGAAGATGCGGGTTCGGTCTATGTTTTGGGTGCCAATGACACCGGATTTGAGTGTGATTTGACTGCGCCAGGAGCGCCGATGGTCGATTTGGTTGACGCGAATGACACGGGTGCAGACAACAGCGACAATCTGACACGTCACACCACGCCAGATTTTGACCTATTCCTCCCCGACGGTGGATCCGCGAGT
>CACAUH010000056.1 GCA_902535565.1 uncultured Bacteroidota bacterium
GCCGAGAGCGTCGAGTTGGTTTCCGTCGCAGTCGCAATTGCCGGACAACACCCCGGGGCCTCCGCAGGCACCACACTCATCCAATTCTAGGCACGAGTCATCATCATCAGTGGCATCGCTGCTGTAATTACATGCTGATATATCCGTGCACCCCAAGACAGGAATGGTCAGATTCAAGTAGAGGGGCGTGTCCGTGTTGCCATTGAGAAAAATCTGGACGTGTAGATTTCCGCTGATAATGCCATTGGTCGTGAGTTGAGCAATGAGCACCCGTTGGTCCGGACCAGCGATTCCATTTGAATAACCGCTGACCACAAACCAAGAGCCTCCGACGAGGTCATTGAGTTCGAAACCACTTCCGTAAGAGCCGTTGTCGGGTTCGAAAACGGGGATCCAAGGATTGAGGCTGGATTGGGTTGTTAGGATGTCTCCCTCATTGTTTTCTGAAGACGGAGAGTCTTCAATTCCAATGGTGACATAACTGTCAAATTGGTTAGAGGGATAGAATGGCCAAACTTCAGGGAAAACCCCCAATGCAGTGACTCCTCCAATTGGATTTGATTGAAAGAAGTCACCAGAAGTTTGAAGTGAAGAAGGGGAGTCTATGTTGCCGAAGACAGCGGAAATCTGATCTTCGGGATTGGATGTGGTCACATAGAGTCGGTAGGTGTTGTATCCGGCCAGATCTGTATCGAAAAGGGGGCCGATTTCTGTAGCGAATGTGTCGATCTCGATTTGGTAATCGGAAGGGTCCATTGCCTGGCTCACAGCGGAGTTTAGGTCAAAGGGGAGCTGTGCGTCCAGGGGCGTTTGAGCAGAGGCATTCTGCATCACGACAACGAACAGCAAAAAGGCCATCCAAAACCAATTGGAAAGACGAGGCATTTGGTTTAGTTAGGTCAGTACAAGGTCACAAGATTGGCCGGATTTTTTGGCTACACAGGCGAAGTGGATTATCCCTGACCTTGACCATCTTGCACTATGCGCATCCTGCATTTGGCCAGTTGGTATCCAAACCGAGGTCATCTCCAATTGGGCAATTTTGTTCAGCGTCACATTGATTCGCTCTCCAATCGTTTGGATAGTAGGGTTTTGCATGTTTGGACGGGGGCCGGGATGGGACTCCAAAACCGGGCGGTGGTCGTTGACTCAAAGGGGGCTGATTTCAGCGGGGTTCATATCAAATATGTATTGGACTTACCGCCAAAGCGAAGCAGGATTGAGCGTGGTTATATGAGGCTTTATAAGCAGTTGGTTCGAGAGGGTTATCGCCCGGATATCATTCACCTTCATAATGCCGCTGAGGCCGCAAGGCCAGCTTGTCGCATGGCCAAATTGTGGGACGTCCCCTTGATCGTTTCGGAGAATTGGACGGCTTACCATTCAGAACATGGCAGGGTGTTTAGGAAAAAAGAAGAGAGGGGTGTTCAAATGGCGCTGAATCAGGCATCTGTTCATCTTCCCGTATCAGAGCATTTGGCGCGTGCAATGGCGCGATATGCTCCGCACACGCGTCAGGTTGTGATTCCGAATGTGGTGGAGCCTGTGTTTGTGCCTCCTGCCGAACCAAGAAGCTTGGATGGTTCTCTCCGGTTGTTGCATGTCAGTTCACTTATTGATGACCATAAAGACATCACGGGCATGTTGCATGCATTCGGTGCCGCGCTGAGAAATGGAGCAGATGTGATTTTGAATTGCTGGGGAGGTGCGGGGCCTGGGGGTGCAGAGGTCGCCCGATATGAGCGCCTTGTGTCGGACTTGGGACTGGAGGACCGCGTCTTTTTCCGGGGCCCGGCTTCTTCTGATCAAGTGGCAGAAGCCATGTGCAAGGCCGACGCTTTTGTGTTGTTTAGTCGGTATGAGAATTTGCCGTGTGTGTTATTAGAAGCTTGGATGACGGGCCTTCCCGCTTTGGCGACGGATGTGGGAGGAGTTGGTGAGCACATACACCGGAATCCCAAGTTGGGCACCTTGCTTGAGGTTGGTGATCGCAGAGGCCTAACTGATGCGATTGTTTGCGCTGCAAAAGACAAGGCCATGGGAATCCACCCCGATTATGAGGCGATTCAAGCATATGCTTCAGCGCGATTTACACCAAAAGCAGTTGGGCTTGCTTTTGAGGCGGTTTACCGATCGGTTTTGGACTGAGGCAGCGCGAGTCCATTGACGAAGTCGTCGAGGACGTTGAGGCTGTCGGCTGTCTCTGATCCGCTGAATTCGGCCCCCGTTAAACTGTCTTCAGAGATTCTTTGGTTGTATGCGTCCAGCATCAGGCTTGCCGTGGGGAGAAATGACCAATGCCAGCGTTCCAGTTCGTAGCCAGTTCGGCCAGTGGATTTGTCGTCATACACCTGATGAAATCCGTAATCACTGGCGTTTTCCTGCAGCCATTTGTAAATGACGGCACCTTCTCCAGACTCAAACCAGTCATTTTCAAAAGCATTGAAATCGATGTCTGTGCCCCAGTGGTGGCGAGATGCGCCAGGCATTGCGCTGTAGGTCAGGATGTCTCGGGCCTTGTCCATGGCATGCCAGCCCATATAACGTGGGCGTTCCCATTTGCGTTCCCAAATGGCCCGCTGGTAATCAAAGTTCCGCGTTGCGCTGCGCACGATGAGGGTGACGCCCTCTTTCAATGCAGCCTCTCGCATGTCTCGGCAAGCGTTTAGCACTTCCGAGCGCAGATAGATGTCCTTCTTGTCGGTCCAGTCGTCTGGAATTCGGGAAAACCCTGGGTGTGCAGCGGGGTCGAACTTCCCCAGAAGTTCATTGGAAGTGAACTGGGGCATGGTGTCCCGTTGTGCGTTGGACGCACACTCTATGTCTGCGGGGGGTGAGTTTTGGGCGGGGGTTTCTGCGCAGGATGTCAGGACCGCGAGGCAGGTGGCCGACAACGCGGAGATTCCAATTGATCGAAAACCGATCAATGGATGCCCTTTTCGGCGAGGTAACGCTCAGCGTCTAGGGCCGCCATGCAACCGGTCCCTGCAGCTGTAACAGCTTGACGGTAGGTTTTGTCGCATGCGTCTCCACTCCAGAAGACCCCTTCGGCGTTGGTGTACGATGAACCTGGCTTGGCAGGCACGATGTAGCCCTCGTCATCGAGGTCAATTTGACCGGTAAAAATGTCCGTATTGGGTTTGTGGCCGATGGCCAGAAAGAACCCGGTGACCGGAAGGACCGTCTCTTCTCCGGACTGGTTGTTCCGAACCTTTGCTCCCTCGACTTGCTCAGCGCCCAGAATGTCCACGGTTTCCGTGTTCCAGTGGATTTCGATGTTGTCCAAGCCCATGACACGGTGTTGCATCGCTTTGGAGGCGCGCATTTGGTCACGCCGCACCAACATGTGGACCTTGGTGCACAATTTGGCGAGGTAGCTCGCCTCTTCGCAGGCGCTGTCACCAGCCCCGACCACGGCCACTTCTTGGCCTCGGTAAAAGAAGCCGTCGCAGACCGCGCATGCAGAGACACCGCCACCGTTCAAGCGCAGCCTTGTCTCGCTTTCCAGCCCAAGCCATTTGGCTGATGCGCCTGTGGAGATGATGACGCTGTCGGCGCTGAGGGTGTGTTTTCCCTCGTCGATTTCCACCAACTTCTTGTCTCCGCTGAAGTCGACTTTGGTGACCCAGCCCGTCCGAACGTCGGTTTCAAAACGCTTCGCTTGGTTTTCCAAGTCGGCCATCATTGCGGTGCCATTGATGCCCTCTGGGTACCCAGGGAAATTGTCGACATCGGTTGTTTCGGTCAGTTGACCACCGGGCTGCAATCCCTGATAGAGGACGGGTTTCATGTCCGCGCGGGCGGCGTAGATGGCGGCTGTATATCCTGCGGGCCCCGATCCGATAATGAGGCACTTGACGTGTTCCTTGGCTTCCATGACAACGCGAATTTACTGTCCGGGACGCGGGTCGGCGCCTCCAGTTTTCACCTTTTCGTCCAACTCCAGCATCTTGTCCCACAGGTTGTCCTCCGGAGGAGGGGCGAGGATGCGTATAACCTCCCGCTTAACGGGGTGGACAAATTCAATTCGCCTTGCGTGCAGATGGATAGAGGCGTTTTCGTTGGTGCGCCTCGCGCCGTATTTGATGTCCCCTTTGATGGGGCACCCGAGTGACGAGAGGGTGACGCGAATTTGGTGGTGACGTCCGGATTTGGGGTGGATTTCGAGGAAATGGTAATGATCCCCCTTGCCAATGGTGTAGTACCTGAGCTCCGACTCTTTGCGGTCTTTTCCCGGGGCATCGTAGGCGTAGCTCTTGTTGCGCTCGTTGTTTTTTCGCAGGTAGTTGACGATGTGGCCTGTTGTTTGGGGTGGCTCGCCCTTGACCACAGCCCAGTACGTTTTGGCCACTTCGCGATGCTTAAACGCCTTCATCATGCGGCTCAGACACTTTGATGTTTTGGCGTAGAGGATGACGCCGCTGACGGGGCGGTCAATCCGGTGGATGGTGCCCAGCCAGGCCTCGCCGGGCTTGTTGTATTTCACACGGAGGTACTCCCGGATGACATTGTCGAGGGTACGATCGTTGGTGATGTCCCCTTGCACAATGTCACTGGACCTTTTGTTGACCGCGATGATGTGATTGTCCTCGTACAGCACCTCTAGGTTTTCTGGGGTACTCATCACAATGGGCACCTTGGGCTTCTGTGCAAACGGGGACCCGTCGCGTCGCTGACCCATCAGTATTGCTCGCTTTCGTTGGGAAAGTCTTTCGCCCGGACGTCAGAGACGTATTGACCGATGGCATCGTGCATCTGCTGTCCCATGTCGAGGTAGCGGCGAAGGAAGCGAGGGGAGAAGTCCTGGGTGATGCCCAGCATGTCTGGGAGCACCAGAACCTGTCCGTCACACCCCGCGCCGGCGCCGATGCCGATGGTGGGAATGTGAAGGTCCTTGCTGACCTCAGTCGCCAGTTTCGCCGGCACCTTTTCCAGCACCAGACTGAAGCACCCAATGTCCTCCAAGAGCTGGGCATTGGCCTTGAGCTCATTGGCTTCGGCCTCTTCTTTGGCTCGGACTGTGTAGGTCCCAAACTTGTAAATGCTCTGCGGTGTCAAACCGAGGTGTCCCATCACGGGGATGCCAGCGGTGAGAATGCGCTCAATGCTTTCTCTGACCTCAGCACCGCCCTCCAGTTTGACTGCATGGGCACCACTTTCCTTCATGATCCGGATGGCGCTGTTGAGCGCTTCTTTGGAGTTCCCTTGGTAGGTTCCAAACGGAAGGTCCACCACCACGAGGGCCTTTTTTGCGGCACGGATGACGCCGGCGGCGTGGTATATCATCTGATCGAGCGTGATGGGCAAGGTCGTTTCGTGACCGGCCATCACGTTGGAGGCGCTGTCTCCCACGAGGATGACATCGACCCCTGCACCATCGACGATGCGGGCCATGGAGTAATCGTATGCTGTCAGCATGGCGATTTTCTCCCCGTTGTGCTTCATTTCCTGGAGCACCTGTGTGGTGATGCGTTTTGCGGATGCGTGAACGGACATATGCGCAAGGTACGCCGGACCAATTGCCTGTGTGGCTTGGTTCGGTGGATCAGCGGAAATGGCGGAAGGTGAGGTTGAGCCGCGGGGAATCCACCCGTGCCCGCCGAGGCAGGGCGTGATCGAAATTGCTTTGGAGCTGCTCCATGGCGAGCAAATCGCCATGTCCCAAGGCCACCGACCACATTTCTTTTGATGTTCGGTGGCGGATCTTAAAATCCCGTGACGCTCCGAAGCTGACCGAGGCGATGATGGAAGGGTCGATCTGGGGCTCATTGTCTCGGTGCCACCCCATGGCGTCTTGTCCGTTCCTGTATAGATTGCAGAGCACAGCGTCAAATTCTCTGCACTTTAAGGTGCTGGATACAAGCTTGTTGAGTTCCTTTAGTTCGAGCGACATTTCCTTTTTGGGCCAGTCGATTGAGCTGTACCGATAGGCGGGGCCAAACCATGCGGTAAGCCGAGGCTCATGGTGGGTCTTTCCGTAGACCGTGATTTGGTTTTGTTGCCAAGGAATGTGGCGGGTCCAAGTGCTAAGGGACGCTGTGGAGCACCACCCTGGCCAATGCCTGCAGCGTCGATTGCCGTCTGTCAAGATGGTTATGCACTCGCCCACGTGCTTCCGATGTACAGGATGTAGACGGCCACAAAGAGGATCCCTTGCCAACGACCAAGTTTTGGGTTTTGGGTGCTGCTGATGAGGGCCAGTGGAATGATGGCAGCAGAGGTGCCCAGAAACCACCAAATGTCCCAAGACAGCACTTCGCTGCTGATGGGAAGGGGGGAGATGGTGGCTGTGGCACCCAGCACCAGCAGGAGATTGAACAGGTTGGAGCCGATGATGTTGCCCACCGCAAGATCGGGCTGGCCCCGCAGGGCGGCGATGCCCGATGCCACCAGTTCTGGAACACTGGTTCCAAAGGCCACGATGGTGAGTCCCACGACGCGGTCTCCGACGCCAAAGTCCAGCGCGATTCTGCTCGCACCTTCCACGAACAATTCTGAGCCGAGGTAGAGTCCTGCCGCACCCGCTGTTATGAGGAGCAACAGGATGAGTGGAGACCGCTGCGCCCAAGCCCCCGCATTCTGTATTTCTTCACTTTCGTTTGCTTGGCTGTCTTCGCGTCGTGCCCGTTTGAAGAGGTTGACGATAAAGAGTCCAAGGAGAACCAAACCGCCGATGCCTTCCCCCCGGTTGACCTTGAGGTTGGCGGCAACGGCAACGAAGAGAAGGCTGGCCCCGAGCATGAGGGGAATGTCGATTTTGAGGGCCATTCGGTCCACCCTCAGCGGTCGCACCACTGCAGTTAATCCCAGGATGAGCGCCACATTGGCAATGTTGGACCCGAGGACGTTGCCCACGGCGATACCAGGATGGCCTTCAAGGGCTGCCTGTATGGAGGCGAAGAGTTCGGGGGCAGACGTGCCCAAACTGACTGCGGTGAGGCCGATGATCAGCGGGGGGATGTTTGCGCGTATGGCCCATGCCGCAGCTCCCCGGACAAGCCATTCTCCTCCTCCGACAAGCAGGGCCAATCCGATGATGAGGACCACCAAAGCGGGGATTTGGTCAACCCATTCCATTCAGTCCTGTTGCTCGTTTTTCTGTGCGTCTCCCTCGTCTGGATTTGAAGAAGAATCGGTTTCAGAACCCGCGTCTTTGCTGTGGGTCTCTTTTTTCGAGCGGGGCGCGCCTGTCGGCGCCTTCATTGCCTCTTCGAATCCTTGGGCAGCAGCACCCACAGGGTCTTGGAACGCAGCAGCACCTTTTCTAAGGTCATCTGTCCCACTTAGAATTTCCCGCTGGATGTCCTGTTGTGCATCCCGCACTTGACGCATGAATTTGCCCATGGATTGGGCCATGGAGGGCAGCCCCTTCGTGCCGAAGAGGAGCAGGTAAATCAGAAGGATGAAGACGATTTCCGTCGTGCCCATGGGGCGCAAAGGTAGCCGCGTCCAAGGGGAATCCCCTTGGGTGGGGAACGGGCCACAGCCCGGCAGCAAAAAGCCCCGCCAATTGGCGGGGCCTTCTGAATAAATGATGCCCGTTCGGATGGGGTTATAGACCCTTGTTCGGCCTGCGGCCTCCAAAGTGTCAAAGTGTTAACCCTCGCGCGCTACGTTCAGTCGGCATCCCTGAGACAGCGCACAGAAAACCCGTTATGTGGATTGTCGCTGTACCGGTTGATGCCTAGATCATTGGCGTCCAAGTCACGGGCCCAAGCATTGCCGCCACTGGGCGAAGAACTCCACCAGTAGCCGCTGGATCCGGCATAGGCGAAGTCGCCCCAGGATAAGCGGAGGCCGCCTGGAAGGGCCGAAAACCCAAAGTTATCTGTGCCGTTGCCATCACTGTTCCAACCCGTCGTCGATTTCAAGGCTGTTCCCTCCGTTCCGTTGAAGCCTTGCGAACTGATGTAGTTCTCAAGGGTCGTCCACTCTCCATCTGTAGGAACATGCCAACCGCTCGGACACAAGCCGCGCGTATCGTCTACAGCATACCAGTTGTAAAGGCGGCCATAAATGGCCACGTTGCTTCCGGCGTTGATGTAATCACAGCGGGCACCCGTGCTCAACCCCGCCCAATCGCCATTGCCGTCGTAATTCGGTATCGCTGATCCATCGGCGTACACCTTTGTGCGCAGATTTTCTGCAAACCAGCATTGGTCGCCGATTTCCATCACAGAATAAGTGTACCCGCCCATCTCCACTTCTGAGCAGCTCGAAGCCAACGTTTCGCAGCTTCCGTCGTCCGTGTTCGCCGTCGCATCATACTCCACATAAGCCGGATCCGTGCAACCATTCACCACTGCAGTGGCGCAGCTGCCATCGTCGGCCTCGGCCGCTGAGTTGTATTCGAGGTAAGCCGAGTCTGTACAACCCAATAGCGTAGCGCAGCTGCCGTCGTCGGTGTTGGCAGAAGCGTTGTATTCGCTGTAGGCCGGGTCTGTGCAACCCTGCACCCCGTTATAGTTGGCATCATCACATCGTTCATGCGAGACGACGACTTGAAGGGTCACGCGGTTTGTGTTGCCACATCCGTCGCAGCGCCCCTCGCATCCCGCCTCGTCCGTCACGTATACTGACCAGTGTCCTTGGGGCACTGCGCCGAGGCTGGCGGCGAGTGAGAAATTGTGTGTGCCGGTGGTGTGTGGGGTGGCTCCGCTGAAGTGGGCTGCTTTGGTGCCATATCCACCCGAGAAGGTCAGATTGACTTCGCCATCTGAAACGTCCGGGCTGCTCGCTTTGCTGGACAGCGTCAGGCCAGTGAAGACAAGCGGTGCATCGAGGCCATCGCAGTCGAAAGCGCAGTCTTCCTGGGGCAGCAGGTTGTAGTTGATGGCTGTGTTATCAGAGCAGAGGTCATCGCAGTCAAGGATGCCGTCACCATCCGTGTCCGTTTGTGTCACGGTGACGGTGATGGCGGTGGAAGCGGTGTTTCCATCCCCATCGGTCACGGTAAAGGTGACGTTGTTGGTTCCGATGTCGCCGCAACCAAAGGTGCTTTGTGATAGGCTGTAGCTGGCGATGCCACCGCAACCTGTGGATCCGTTGTCCAAGCTGGCGGCCACGACACTTGCGCTTCCATTGACATTGAGTTGCACGGATGTGTTTTGTGCAACTGCCGTCGTGTAGGTGCAG
>CACAUH010000057.1 GCA_902535565.1 uncultured Bacteroidota bacterium
CGATGGAGACAATGTGTATGAAACCTCGATTGAATTACCACAAGGGGCTCACGAGTACAAGTACAACAATGGTGGATGGAATGGTTCAGAAGCATATGACCTTCCAGAAGATGAATCCTGCACCCTAACCACCGGCGAATTCACCAACCGGCTTGTCACTGTTTCTGGAAGCGATGCCATTGAATTGGATGTCGTCTGTTTCAATGCATGCACCGCTTGCGACATCACGCCCTGTGTAAACCCCGAACAAATCGACAGCACCATGATGTGCCCTGCCGTTTGGGCGCCGGTCTGTGGCTGCGACGGCATGACCTACAGCAACGATTGTGAAGCTCAATTCTACGGTGGCGTCACCTCATGGACAGAGGGAGAATGTGGCGCATCCTCCATGGTCACCTTCCAGTTGGACATGAGCGAACAGACAGTATTGGGTCCCATCTACATCACTGGAAACAGCGTGGACAATTGGTGCGGAACATGCGTTGAGATGCTCGACGACAATGGCGACGGCATTTACGATGTAACGCTGGAGCTGGAAACGGGAGACCATGAGTACAAGTTCAACAACGGCGGATGGGATGCCACCGAGAATCTGGACAGTGAAGCAGACAGCGCATGCACGCTCACCACTGTGGACGGAGGCAACACGTTCGTCAACCGCCTTCTTTCTATTCAACCTGGTTCAGGCGACATCACACTCGATGCAGTATGCTTCGAAAGCTGCGAGCAATGCGAAGAGGTTGTGGTTCCCGACACGGAGGTCACCTTTCACGTGGACATGAGCGAGGAAACCGTGAGTGGCAGTGTATTCATCACGGGAGAAACCATCGACGCATGGGTGGGCTCCACGGTCGCCATGACCGATTCAGACGGAGATGGAACCTACAGCGTCACCCTCGAACTCCCCCAAGGAAACCACGAGTACAAGTTCATGAATGGCAGCTGGGATCAGGCGGAGCAACTCAGTGAAACCGAAGACGCAGCCTGCACCATGACGCTTGGCGGCTTCACCAATCGACTCTTGACCATCACGTCAGAGGACGCCGTGAATCTGGAAGCCGTGTGCTTTGAATCATGCGATGCCTGCGCTCCCTCCCTTGTTGACTGGAACACCCCAGTGTCCTTCAATGCCTATCCAAGTGTCACCGATGGCGTCTTGACCTTGGCCTTCCCGATTGCACTGGAAGCCAATGCCAGCCTCATCATCCGAGACCTGTCCGGTCGTTTGGTCCGCTCCGAGAACCTTGGAGCCGGCACCACACAGCGCTCAATCGATCTCGGTCAGGAGCCCAACGGATTTTACATCATTCGCGTTGAAAGCGGCGCTTATGTGGCCACCGAAACGGTGATCATCCAACACTGATTTCCATTGACCCCCTCACCATGAGACTTTTGCTCCTCCTGGGTTGGTTCTTGCCACTGGCGGCATTTGCACAATCCACGGCCATCACCGGCACAGTGACCGACTCCGATGACGGAACTCCCCTTCCAGGAGTGTCTGTCGTCGAGAAGGGCACGTACAACGGAACCGTGACCGACCTCGATGGAAACTACACATTGATGGTCTCCTCCCCTGAAGCGAACCTGACGTTCACTTACATCGGTTATAAGACAACCGATGTGGCCCTCAATGGCCGCACCAACGTCAACCACGCCCTCGCTGCCGACATCGCAGGTCTGGAAGAGGCCATCGTCATCGGTTATGGCAATCAGCAGAGGAGCAAAATCTCCGGTGCGGTGGGAACCATCGACGTCAAAGACGCCACATCTGTTCCAGTTCTTCGAACCGAGCAAGCCCTTCAGGGGCGTGCTGCAGGGGTTCAAGTGACTCAGAACTCTGGCCAACCGGGATCCACCCAGTCCATCAGAATCCGGGGTACTGGATCCCTGAACAATGCCGAGCCTTTGTGGGTGGTCGACGGGATTCCCACCGGCGGCATTGACTTCCTCAACCCCGCCGACATTGAGAGCATCTCCGTCCTCAAGGACGCCGCCTCTGCCGCCATCTACGGCGCTCGAGGAGGAAACGGGGTGATTTTGGTGACGACGAAGAAGGGCGCCAAAGGCCAGCCAGCACAGGTGACCTATGACGCCTATTACGGGTTTCAAGAACCTTGGAAAAAAATAGGCCTGCTCAACGCAGAACAGTACGCCATCCTGATGAACGAGAGTCGCGCTTCGGCCGGCCTCGTCCCCTACGCCCAGCTTGCCGACCCGGCCAGTCTTGGGGAGGGCACCGATTGGCAGGACGCACTCTTTCAGCGCGCCCCCATCATGAACCACAGCTTCAACTTTACGAAAGGCACCGCAACGTCGTCTACGGCCATTGGTGGAAGTCATTTTGTGCAAGACGGCATCATCGGAGGCGAGAAAGGACGCTTTGAAAGGACCACCTTCCGCATCAGCTCACAGCAAGAAGCCGGAGACCGTTTCCGCATTGGGCAGACCGTGAACTTCACCCACCTCAACCGGAACGCACTGGCGGAAAACAACGAATTCGCCACCCCAGTTGTGCGCGCGTTGAACATGGACCCCGTCACACCGGTCACCCGTCCCGACGGCTCCTACGCCTATTCCGAACTCATCGGAAGCGACATCGCCAACCCGATTAACCAAGTGGCCACCACCCACGACACTTGGACCACCAACCGCTTTGTCGGCAACCTCTTCGGCGAATACGACGTTTGGCAGAACCTCAAGGTGAGATCCTCGATTAATGTCGACCTCTCCCTCGGCTCCCAGAAAATCTTCTTCCCAACATTTGATCTGGGCATTGGACCCAACGACCCGAACCGCCCCGCATACGAATGGCGCGAGGTCAACGGGCTCATCCGCAACGAAAACAAGTGGTCCAACTGGCAGTGGGAAAACACCGCGACCTATGACAAGGACTTCGACAACGGAGACCGCATCCAAGCCATCTTCGGGTATTCAGCCCTGTATGGCAACTACCAGAACATCGGCACCTACCGGGACAGCCTGAATTCCAATGACCCCGAACTGGCGTTCTTGGACAACAGCCTCAACTTCAACGAGCAGGCACCCAATGCCAGCGGTGGATTTGGAGAAAGCTCTTACCTCTCCAGCTTCGCGCGAATCCAATACGAACTCGGCGACCGCTACTCCATGTCCGGCACCCTCCGGAGGGATGGATCCTCCAAATTCGGCGCCAACAATCGCTTCGGCATTTTCCCCTCGCTCTCCGCAGCTTGGAACCTCACCGAAATCCCTTGGGTGATTGAAAAAGATTGGATTGAATTCGCCAAGATCCGGGCCTCTTGGGGGCGGAATGGAAACGCGGACGGCATTGGCAACTTCGACTTCACCTCGGTGGTCTTCAATGGACAGAACTACACGTTTGGTCCAGAGCAAGTCCAGGTGAATGGTGCGGGCCCTGTCACCACATCCAACCCAGACCTCAAGTGGGAAACCGTGGAGCAATTCAACGCGGGCGTCGACCTCGACCTTTATCGCGGTCGATTCAATGTGGTCCTCGACTACTTCATCAAGAACACCAACGACATGCTCGCCGTCGTCCCTGTGCCCGGCGTCGTCGGCTTCCTGCCCGCCGCCACCAATGTCGCGTCGGCCCGAAACAAGGGTGTCGAACTGGCGCTCACCTACCGGGGTGAAAAGGGCGACTGGGATTATGACATCAACGGCAACATCAGCGTCATCCGAAATGAAATCACTGGGCTAGGTGAAGGTGGACAACCCCTCTCCACAGGCGGCGTGTTTGGAACGGGCAATGACTTTGTCGCCTACACCGACATCGGATTGCCCATGGCCATCTTCTACGGTTACGAGACTGCCGGCATCTTCCAAACCGACGAAGAAGCCGCATCCAATACTGCACAACCCAATGCCATGGCAGGGGACGTCATCTTCGTCGATCAGAACGGGGATGGCGCAATCGATGAAGACGACAAAACCGTCATCGGCAACCCCCACCCTGACTTCACCTACGGCATCACCGGAAACGTGAAATACAAGCAGTTCGACCTGAGCCTGTTCATCCAAGGATCTCTACAACGGTATTTTCCGCTACGACCTGAACACCACAAATCTGCCTGTATCGGCCCTCGAGCGTTGGACCGGTGAAGGCAGCACCAACGAACACCCGAGGATTTCGCATTTGGACGCCAACCAAAACAACCGCGTCTCTGACCGTTTCATCGAGGACGGCTCCTTCCTCCGGATCAAAAACCTGCAAATTGGCTATTCACTCCCCGACCGGGTGGTCGAGAAAATGAACATCGGAAAGTTCCGCTGCTACCTTTCTGCAAGCAACCTGCTAACCTGGACGAATTACTCCGGTCTCGACCCAGAAATCGGATCCCGCGGAACACTGGAAATCGGCATCGACAGAGGCTTCTATCCCGTCTCCCGCAACTTCATCGCTGGCGTCAACGTCACCTTTTAAGACCGAGAAACCATGAACCACAAACTCATACTTCTTCTCGTCCCTGTTCTCCTCTTCTCATGTAAGCAGGAGTTTCTTGAACGGACACCGGTGGTCGGCGCCACTGAGGCGAACTTCTACAAGACCCCGGAAGATGCCTTGGCCGCCACCATTGCCTGCTACAACACTTTGCAGCAGGAAGTGACCAACATCCAAGGATCCTCTGGACTTAAACCGCACTTTCGCTGGTATTTCGGGGACATTTGCTCCGATGACTCCGACAAGGGCGGTTCAGGCGACGGAGACGACCCTGAACTCTACAACTTCGAGCGATTCCAAGGCAACAGCAGCGGGCAAATGCTCATCGTAGAATGGCAAGTCGCATACAGGGGCATCGCCTATTGCAACCTCGCACTGCAAAAAATCCCAGAAATTGACATGGATGCCGAATTGCGGGATGCCTACCTCGCAGAGGCCCATTTCATACGGGCCTACTGGTACTTCGGACTCGTGACCACCTTTGGTGGGGTTCCATTGGTGACCGAACCCCTCGCCTCTACGGAGTATCAGCAGCCGCGGGCATCCGCTGACGAGGTCTGGAACCTCATCAAAGACGATCTGGATTTTGCCATCGAATTCCTCCCTCCACGAAGCGCATACAGCCTCAATGCGCTGGGCAGAGCGACCCGAGGATCGGCACAAGGCTTGATGACCAAGGTCAATGCCTACCTCGGAGAATGGGAAGCCTGTTATGCGGTTTCTGGCGACCTCATCAATGAAGGTGAATACAGCCTCGACCCTTCCTATGCGAACATCTTCACTGAATTGGGAGAGAATGGAACCGGCTCCATTTGGGAAATCCAATACATGAACGCATCAGGTGGAAATTGGGGCCAACAACTTGAGGGCACCTTCTCGAATGTATTCCAGCGTGCCAGGGGTCAATTCAATGGCTACGGGTTCAATTTGCCCACGCAAGACCTCGTTGACGCGTTTGAAGTCGGAGACCCTCGGTTGTCATACACCCTCTTCCAAGAAGGGGATGTCATGGGCGACAGGGGCATCTTCACGCTGGAAGCCACCGGAATGCCTCACCTCTATTACTCCCGGAAATACTTCAACAACGCCGCTGAAGAGGCGCCATTTGGTGATCCAAATCCCAATGGCCACACCAACGACCGGGTCATCCGCCTATCCGACATCATGCTCTTCCACGCTGAGGCATGCGTCAACACGGGACGCTTCTCTGAAGCCAACGATGCCGTGAATGACGTTCGAAATAGGGCAAGGGGTGAAGCTTGGTGTGCTGGTACACCGGCCGGAGCTGCACCTTGTGCCTCACTCCCTCTCTATGGTGGACCCCACTTCCCTCCAGGAGGAGGACAACCCGTATTCAACCCCGACGTCACCATCGAGGACGTTTGGCATGAACGTCGAGTAGAGCTCGCACTTGAAGGACACCGGTTCTTCGACTTGGTTCGCCAAGGACGCGCCGCAGAAGTCATGCAGGCCCATCTGGATAACCACTTCCCCGGTTCCGCATACAGCTTTGTGGCCGGTGTCAACGAATTGTTTCCCATTCCCAGCAATGAGATTACCCTCAGTGGTGGACTCATTACCCAAAACCCCGGATACTGATGCGTTTTCATCACTTCCTCCCCATCGCGGTCCTTTTGGCCGCCATTGGATGCCAACCCATCGAAGAAGAGGGCATCAATCTGCCTGGCACGCCCAGTGCCGAATTTGAGTGGGAATACCTCTACATCGACACGGCCTCCGTGCCCTACACCGACTCCAACCGGGTCGTCTTCACTTCCATGGCTGGCGAAGGTTTCTTGCACTTCTGGGATTTCGGCAACAACCTCACCAGCAATGCTGTTCAGGACACCACCTTCTATCCACAAGCCGGCCTGTACGGCGTGACCTATTCGGTCTATGGAGCAGGGGGGTCCGGCAGCGCCACGGACAGCATTTTCATCGCCAATACAGTGGAGCTTCCCTGTGATGGAACACTGGCGCTCCTGACCGGATGCGACGACCAAAAAACGTGGATTTTCTCCGGTGAAGCTGGGGCAATTTCCGTTGGTCCACAGCCTGGAAGCACAGAGTGGTATTCCAGTCCTGTCGCCGGGCTGGTTCCCGAACAATACGACGACAGTTACCAGTTTACTGTAGACGGTGAATACTTCTATAATAACAACGGAGGGACAGTCAATCCGTATGAAGGTTATGTCGTCACCGAACTTGTCGTCCCCGACACCTTAAACTACCTGCTGTTCTCAGGTGCTGGATTGAACGGTGAAGACCAGATCTACCTTCCTCAGGATGAATTCGGCTTCTGTTGGTTCATGGGGGTTTGGGATGCTGGACCGACGTTTGACATTCTGGAATTGACCGAGGACCGACTGGTGGTCTCTGCTCCCCTGCAGAATGGCGATTGCACAAATTCTGAGGGATACTTCACCCTCATCTTCGCCGCACAATGAACTGGAAATCCCTCATCTTCCCGGTGGTGTCTGTCCTCCTCTTTTCCGCTTGTGGAGGAGAAGAGCCCCAATCACCAGCTGAATTTCGCTTCTCCAACGACAGGACCGCATTCGAAAACGAAGCCAACTCCACGTTTTCGTTCGATGTCCGCATCGACGAGGCCAAAGCGACTGAAGTCCGGGTTCAGTATGCCACCGCGGATGGAACCGCCCTGGCAGGCGAAGACTACATCGCTGCATCCGGATCTGTGGTCTTCGCACCTGGAGAAACCAAGAAAACCATCGATGTCAGCATCATCGTGGACGAGTGGCTCGAACCCGATGAATTTTTTATCGTGTCTCTCAGTGCTCCGGAAGGCGGGTATTTGCGCGACAATATTCAAGAAGCCGTTGGCACCATCCGAAACGACGACACGAGCATCCAAATCAGTGATGAAGGCTACACCACACCAGACAGCTACCCTGGGATGACCTTGGTCTGGGGCGATGAGTTTGAAACAGCGGGCGCACCGGACCCTTCAAAGTGGACATACGACCTGGGCAATGGAAGCTGGGGCTGGGGCAACAACGAACTCCAGAACTACACCAGCAGCCCAGAAAATGTCACCGTGCAGGACGGACGTTTGTACATCTTCGCGCGAAACGAAGGCGGCTATACCTCAGCCAGGGTAAAGACACAAGGCATTTTCGACTTCCAGTACGGACGGGTGGACATCCGGGCCATCCTCCCCATCGGACAGGGCATCTGGCCGGCACTGTGGATGCTCGGTTCCGACATCACCACAGTGGGCTGGCCCGCCTGCGGAGAAATCGACATCATGGAACTCGTCGGACACCAACCGCGTCTGGTACACGGCACCGTCCACTGGGGCCCAAACAATGCTGAGCGCCAATACAACGGTGTCATTGCGCCAGCCCTAGAATTCCCAGAAACCTTTGCAGACGAATTCCACGTTTTCTCTCTGGAATGGCAGGAAGACGAAATCAAGCTCCTTCTCGACGATCAGCACTACCATACCATCACCCCTGCCAACATGAACGGGTATGAGTACCCATTCAACGACGCGTTCTTCTTCATCATGAACGTGGCCATCGGCGGCAATTGGCCGGGTGATCCAGACGACACCACACCCTTCCCCGGTTTCATGGCGGTCGATTACATCCGCGTCTTCCAGTAATGTGAGATCGCCCCATCTCTTCCCAAAAAGCCCTGTTGATTCACATCACAGGGCTTTTTACTTGGGCAACGCCAGCGAAATGGATGGCCCATCACGCCTGTTCAAACCTTGCCCTCGTTAAATTATGGATATGAATTCTACCTATTCTTGCGGACAATGTGGAATGTCGGTCAACGCCCAATGCGGAAGTTGCGATGTGCCGTTGGAGAACGGACACATCGAATTGCAAGATGGGACAAGCGTTCAAGTGTCCAAGTGTCCGTCCTGCGAGGGCAAGATCAAGTCACCGCAGTGCTGTGGCGAAGACATGACCTGCACCGCCTGAGCCTGCGCGCTCTAACCCAAATAATCTGCTGTGCTGCAGCGGTTGTTCTGCTGAGCGCGTGCGGAAATCCGCACCCTCCTGCTCTGGGAGATCACACTGTTTTCCTGTGGCGTGGAGACACCCTCGACTTTGTTCCGGGACGAGATGCTGACACCTTCCCCTCTCCTGCTGGCGATTACCGCCTTGACGCCGGTCGCATTCGCTTGAGGCCCGTCTCATTGCCGCCGAGACAGCGCCGCTGCGACATTGCCTTGAATGTCACCCTGACCTCCGCCGGTGATCCTTGGGACAAAAGCGGCACCGTCTTCGCTTTTGCAGATGGGGCCGGCAGAGATTTTCTCCAGCGCATGCAACAAGGAGGTGATGCCGATACCGCGACCTTCGCGGGAATTAAAACCTCAGGCATCCGGGAACCTGCCACCGAGCTCCTCCGCTTTATCACCCCCTTTGGTGTTGGTCATTTCAGTCACACGGAACGGGCGCAAGACTATAAACCTGAATCAGTCGGCGCGTGGGCAGACAGCGTTCAATGGAGCGGCGACCTCTCCGACATGCAGTCTTGGCTCACGGATGCAGACACCCTATGGATCGGAGTCTACATCGACACATGGACAGATGAAGGCTATGTCTTGAGTGCGCAACTCACCATAAAAGAGAGTTCTCTAGCCTGCGACGTCCCCACAAACCGGCAAACCCTCCCC
>CACAUH010000058.1 GCA_902535565.1 uncultured Bacteroidota bacterium
CGCAAAGCCATTGCAGTCGAGCACCAAGTCACCCCCTTGAATCTCCACAGTCAATTCAGGGTACTCCTCGACTACGATATTGAAGACCCCGTCGTCGTTTGGCATTCCACAGGTGTCATTGATGGTGACGATACACTCGAATGTCCCTGAAGAGGCTGGGATGTAATTGATTTGGTTGGTGTCGAGTCCGGGATTGCAATCCCATTCATAGGTGTAGTTGCCATATCCACCAGAGACGTTGGGCTCCAGTATCACGGAGTCTCCAACGCAGAGCTCTGTATCCCAACCATCGACAACCAATGGGTCAGGCTCATCCAAAATGTCAAATTCGAAATAACTCGTCAAGCCGCCGCCATTGCACGCAGCAAGGTTGAGGATTTCCATCACCACTGTCTCTGTCCCTTCGACAAGACCATCTTCAAAAGCATCGAGTGGAAACTCTTGGACCGTCACGAAAGGTGGAAAGTAGACCGTGTCCGGAAGCAGGGTGAAATCAACCCCATTGGTCGCGGTGCTGGCAGAGTAATCGATGATCACCATCTCCTCGATATCGATGATGGTTTCGATGGGACGGGTAAATGTCAAAAGTGCCTCTCCACAGTCTTCAAAAATGACCGGATTGTCTGTCACCAAGTCAGCTCCCACATTGATATTCAAATCGACCTCGACAACCGAATTCGATTCAAACGATCCAGACTCAAGGACCACAATGGACTCCAATGCAGTGTCCGAGCCATCGGCTATGGCCAACCTGATGTGATAGGTTTCCCCACACTCCACTTCACTCTCGGCAGTCAGTTTTACTGTGTATCCATTCTGACAGAGAATGTCATTGCTCGGATTGTCGATGTAGTATGCGGAGTTGGTCACATTGTTGACCGAACTGATCGTGATGGCCAACTGCGGATCAGAGTCTGGAACCTCTGCTAGGTTAATGGCATTGTCCGCATAAGGTCCATTGATACCAGGACCACTCAAAAAGAAACCGAAGATGTCGTTGTATTGGCTGTTGATCCAGGCCAGATACTCATCTGACCCAAAAACGTAATTGAATCGAACGGTGTCGCCTGTGGCCACAAAGTCGAACTCAATGGCACATACATCGTTTACGCTGTTCACGTTGAAGTTTTGACCGATGAGAGGGGGAACGCTATTGGCAATGGTCAGGAGATCAGGGTCTCCTGAAACTTCCAATGCATCTTCAATAAACTGGTCCATGCAGCCATCATCAACGTTGGCCGGATTGTTGGCGACTTCGGTGCTCAATATGAGACCTGATTCGATTGGAAAATCATCTGGGTTAAATCCAGTGATGTGTCCAATTTGGACTGGACTTCCGGTGAATTGAACGTTTGTGGCAACCACACCCGATCCCAACAAGACATCATTGACGTAGGCATCAGGAGTCAAAGTGCTGTTCACTTCAACCTGAGCAAAAGCAAAACAAGACAAGCCCAGAAGGGAAACGAGCGAGGAGCTGCGAAAACGGACAGCGCGGTTCACGGTCAGGTTCATTTACAGGCAATTTACCGGGAATAGGACGACGAAAAAGGCGAAAGGTTGCGCACCCTCCGCCTTCATTTCGTGGAAAACCTAAATGTTACTGGAATCAGCGCAATTGAAACTCTGCTAATTCTTCCTTCAAACGCTTCCTCGCATGAAAAATACGACTCTTCACCGTTCCCATCGGAATGCCCAGTTCATCGGCAATTTCATCGTAATGGAACCCGTCCAAAAACATTGAAAATGGCTTTCTGAAATCATATTTAAGCTGGTCAATCGCGGATTGGATATCATCGATGTTGATCAGTGTTGTAACGGAATCGTGGTGGTAATCCTGACTTGCATTCAGGAAGTACTGATTTTCAGTTTGGTCCACAATGGTGTTTTGGAAACGCTTCCTCTTGTAGTTATTGATGAAGATGTTGCGCATGATGGTGTACAGCCACCCCTTGATGTTGGTTCCTTCTTTGAAATTGTTTTTGTACCGAAGGGCCTTGACGAATGTCTCTTGCACCAAATCGTTGGCATCTTCTCTGTCCCGGGTAAAGCCCATGGCAAAACCAGACAGAAAATCTTGATGGCTGGTCAGCAGATTATTGAATTCAAGCGTTGACATCTGTTCATCTTTCTGGTACAAAGATTAAACAAAATATTCATCCAACCAAGGCTTCGTTTAACTTTTTCCTCAATTTGATAAACAAAACTGCCTTTTTGGCTTGAATAGAGCCATTTCGTTTAGCCTTTACCCCTATTCTGCAAACGAAATGAACCCGCAGACACAATGAGAAGCCTGAACCGTGTGATTCAAGCCAAACCTTCCGAGGGAAATGAGAAGTATTAGAGGTTGAGAAGCGAACTCAACAAACCCTGCCCATCCGAATGGCAGGCAATTTGATCCGACGGACTTTCAACACCGGCAAACACACGACCTGCAAAATGAAACTTGAGGTTGGTGTTCGATGCTTCCCTAAGCACCCTATTGAAATAGTCCTCTACCCCATTCTCTGCCGGGTAGGTTGTGCAGTAGGCCACACAATGCAATTCAGGAAATTGGGCGGCCAATTGCGTCATGTCCTCCATAGGGACTGATTGCCCCAGAAACATGCTCTTGTATCCTGCGCTCCTGAGCAAATAATGCACCATCAAAAGGCTGATGTCATGAATCTCCCGCTCCGGCAAGAACAGAGCGAATGCGGCTCCAGAATAGGAAATATCGACTGGTGGAAGCTCATCTACGGCGCGAAACAAGCGCTGACGAATCAAGTTGCTCACGAAATGCTCATGTGCAGGGCAGATGGCGCTGGTCAACCACAGCATTCCAATCTGCCCCATGAACGGCAAATAAAGCCGCATCAACAGGTTACTAAAACCAGACTGCTCCTCAAACGTCTTGGACACACTTCGAAACAACTGCTCATCAAAGTTGAGCATGCTGATCTTCAGCATGCCAAGCCAGTGGTCCTCTCTGTCTGTAGCGCTGTCTAAGGCCCGAAGCGCTTCGCTCATCTCGGCCTCCGCCATGGCGGCTATCCTCGAAATCTTGTGCCCATTCTGGTTGAGCAAGCTGACGTTGAGAAGCAGCTTCAGATCCTCGCTCGTGTAGTACCGGATGTTGGTCGACGTGCGGCGGGGGTTGAGCAGGCCATAGCGCTGCTCCCACGCCCGAATGGTGTGTGCCTTGATCCCGGTGAAATGCTCGAGGTCTTTGATGGAAAATTCATGCACGGCTGCGCTCACGTATAAGACAACACCCAGAGTTTCCGAATGTTCCGGTAAAGATTGTACCGGCCGTATTTTCGGCATGCCCCCAGAGGTTATGCCCATGCCCGAAATCCACCTGTTCATCGACGACCAATGCCAAGCCCTGTATCCTTTTCATCTGGTGGAGGGTCCTGAGGGCATTCGCCATGGCGCATTCACCCAACGCGAGCGATGGGACAGAGTCGCACATCAACTTGATGTCCATGGTTGGACTGCCCCCATTCATGCCAATGGCCGTTGGGTCCCCGATGAACGCACCGTCGAGGCACTGATGCGCATCTCTGAAGGAAGCGAACTGCAATACGGCACTGCGCGACTCGCATTCCGATCTGATGAAGCGGAGAGTGCGAAAACGCCGCTTCAGATGAACAGCGAACCCCGGATACTGCATCACGCAAACGACCTCTTCACAGGATTGGAGGACCAACTCGCCCGAGACGTGGATACCTTAAACGCGTTGTGGAAACTTCAACCCTTCAAGGTCCAACCGCCCACCCACGTTTTTGGCCCTTCTGATCGCATCCTCGTGTCCGATGATGCTGTGGTCAGGGCTGCCACACTGGACACCACAAGTGGGCCCATTGTGATTGGCCCAGGAGGCCGATTAGAACAGGGAAGCCATATCGAAGGGCCCGTGGTTATTGCGGAGGGTGCCGTGGTCCGCACCGGTGCACACATTCGCGGGGCCACGGTCATAGGGCCCTACTGCAAGGTTGGCGGAGAAATCTCAAACGTGAACTTTCAAGGCTGGGCCAACAAGGCCCATGGCGGCTTTTTGGGCAACAGCGTCATTGGCAGGTGGTGCAACCTCGGTGCAGGCACTGAGTCGAGCAACCTCAAAAACACATACGGGAGCGTCAAGCAGTGGTCAGAGCCCGAGAAAAAGATGGTGGATTCAGGACTTCAGTTCTGTGGGGTTTTGATGGGCGACCACTGCAAATGCGGAATTGGCACCACACTCAACACAGGGACCATCATGGGGCCGGCTTCAATGGTATTCGATGCCGGCTTCCCGCCCAAACACCTGCCACCCTTTTCGTGGTGCAACGCAAAACAGGGGACCACTCAGTCAAACGACCTCGACAAGATGCTGGCAACTGCAGAATTGGTCATGGCCCGTCGGGGCATGACGGTTTCCGAGCAGGCGAGAGTCAATCTGTCAGCCCTTCACGCCAAACGGCACAATTGACCGCGTGGAGACTGACAACTTGTCCCCGGACATTTCCAGTTTCCATTCCGGCCCGATTTGTGACCTTCGCCGTCGTGATGCTTGAAGAATCTCCCCTGCACATTTTGCTTTCCGACGAGACCGAAGACCAGCTCAGCATTCCCCTGCTGAGTTCGGAAGACGAAGCCGCCATGGAAAGGGAATCCACTCCGGAAGACCTGCCCATTCTGCCTCTGAGGAACACTGTTTTGTTCCCAGGTGTTGTTCTGCCGATCAACGTGGGGCGGGACCAAAGCCTCAAACTACTCAAAGAAGCGAGCAAGGGGGGACACGACATCGGGGTCATGACCCAGCGAGACGCAGAGGTTGAAAACCCGCTTGCGGCTGACTTACACGATGTGGGAACGGTGGCGCGCATTGTCAAGATGTTGCGAATGCCGGATGGGTCCAACACGGTGATTATTCAAGGCAAGCGGCGCTGCCGCATGGGAGAGGCCGTTAGTGAAGAACCTTACCTCAGGGCCAAGGTGGCGGCCTTCCCTGACACTACCTCTGAATGGTCAGAAAACGAAGAAGATGCACTCCAGCAAAGTCTGCAAGAGATGAGCATGGAAGTCATTCAGCACAGCCCCAACCTGCCTTCTGAAGCGGCCATTGCCATCAAAAACATCGATTCGCTTCGGTTTTTGGTGCACTTCATCGCCGCCAACATGAACGCGGAGAAAGAGCAAAAACAATCGCTTCTCGAAGCGGAGAGCCTGAGGGAACGCGTCGAAAAGGTCATGGAGCTGCTCGGCGAGGAGCTCCATGTGCTCGAACTCAAAAACGACATCCAGAGTCGCGTCAAAACCGACATAGAAAAGCAGCAGCGCGAGTTCTTCCTGCACCAGCAGATGAAGCAAATTCAGGAGGAGCTCGGGTCTGATCCACACAAGGAGGACATCGCCGGTAAAAAGTTGCGCGCCGAGACCAAGGATTGGCCAGAGAAAGTAGCCGAGACCTTCCTCAAGGAAATTGGAAAACTCGAGCGGATGAACACGCAGAGCGCCGAATACAGCGTCCAATCCAATTACCTCGATTTGCTGCTCGATTTGCCGTGGAACATCACTTCCGACGACAACTTCGACCTCACCCATGCGCAAGAAACCTTGGACGAAGACCACTACGGTTTGGAAAAGGTCAAGGAGCGCATCATCGAGCACCTCGCTGTTTTGAAACTCAAAGGCGACATGAAATCGCCCATCATCTGTCTCTATGGACCTCCAGGGGTGGGCAAAACCTCCCTTGGTAAATCCATCGCCAAGGCACTGGGCCGAGAATACGTGCGGATGTCACTGGGTGGAATGCGAGATGAGGCTGAAATACGCGGTCACAGAAAGACCTATATCGGTGCCATGCCAGGCCGTATTATTCAGAACCTGAAGAAATCAGGAACATCCAACCCCCTCTTTGTTCTGGATGAGATTGACAAGTTGAGTCGGGACCTTCATGGCGACCCCTCTTCCGCGATGTTGGAGGTGCTCGACCCGGAGCAAAACAGCGCCTTCTATGACAACTACCTCGAGCTGGACTATGATTTGTCCAAGGTCATGTTCTTGGCAACGTCCAACAGTCTGGCCACAATCCAGCCCGCCCTGCGCGACCGGATGGAGATCATCGAGGTCTCCGGGTATACCGTCGAGGAGAAAGTGCAAATCGCCAAGCGACACCTCATCCGCAAGCACGTTGAAGAAACGGGAATCACCGAGGAGCAAATTGTCATCCCCGATGCCACCTTGGAGAAAATTTGTGCTGAGTACACCAACGAAAGCGGGGTTCGTGGCTTGGACAAACGCATTGCCAAGGTGGTGCGACACCGCGCTGTTCAAATCGCAATGGATATTGATCACGAGATGACCATTGCGCCAGAAGAATTGACCCAGATTCTCGGACCCTCACACGAGAAAGAGCGTTATGAAGGCAATGACGTTGCAGGTGTGGTCACCGGTCTGGCATGGACACCTGCAGGTGGAGACATCTTGTTTATCGAAACGAGCATTGTCAAGGGAAAGGGAAAGCTGACCCTCACAGGAAACTTAGGGGACGTCATGAAGGAAAGTGCCGTCATCGCACTTCAATACCTCAAGGCACATGCCCAAGAACTGAATTTGGACCCCAAGGTGTTTGATTCCTATGATGTCCATGTGCACGTTCCCGCTGGTGCCATACCCAAGGATGGCCCCTCTGCAGGCATCACCATGCTGACCGCATTGGCCTCAATATTCACCCAGCGCAAAGTCCGAAAATTCCTCGCCATGACCGGGGAAATCACCCTTCGAGGCCAAGTGCTTCCGGTGGGGGGAATCAAGGAAAAACTGCTGGCTGCAAGGCGTGCGGGAATCAAAGAAATCGTCTTGTGTGAGTCCAATCAGAAACACGTCGAAGAGATTCAGGCACGATACCTCAAAGGCCTGCGTTTTCATTACGTGAAGAACATGACCGATGTGATCGACCGGGCCCTGCTCAAGGAGACAGTCGACACCCCCTTGAAGATCACTGCCAGATGATGCGACAAACCGCCATCGGGCTACTGGTCCTCTTGTTCACTGCCAACGAAACAGCATTTGCGCAAGATGAGGCGGCGCGTCCTGGACTGCTCGAGCTCCCCTTGTCTGCCCGAGTCGCGGGTTCAGCAGAAAGCATGGGGGCTCCTTTGTCCTCCACTTTGGGAGATGTTCTGGGCCAGCCGGCCCTGTTGGACTCCACCCACGCAGGCCAACTTCACTTCGGATACATGGACTTCTTCTCGGGCGCTGCCCAAGCAGCCGTGGTCTATGCCCGTCAGCCGCAAGCGCGAAAATGGCTCTGGCATACTGGGTTGAGGAATCTGGGCTTTGGCACCTTCACGGGGCTGGATCCGGTCGGCGTGGCAACCGGTGCCTTCTCCGCATCCGATGTGGCTTGGGTCAGTGGGGCAGCCATGCCATTGGACAGCAACCTGACACTCGGCACTTCGCTCTGGTTGGGACAGAGCCTCATGGCCGACCGTCGGTCAAATTTTGCCCAACTGGACATTGGATTGACCTACCTCCGGCGAGACCGTCAAATTCGCCTCGCAGCCCTTTGGCGACCTTGGGGAGGCATGACAAACGTAAGAGGCTCTGGCTCGCCGGGGCGATTTGACAACGACCTGACGCTGTCCTTGTCCAAGGGGTTTTCCAATGCCCCCTTCACCTTGTTTGCCACCTACAACGACCTACAGACTTGGGACCTCGCACCCGAAGGGCGCTACGACGACACCATCGACCCACTGACTGGGGACACGATTGCCAACGGAACTTGGGCCTTTGGAGATCGCCTTTTGCGGCACCTTGCCATTGGCACCGAACTCGATCTCGGAAATGGACTGAGGTTCCGCTTCGGATACCACCACCGCCGTCGGCAGGAATTGCGACTTGCTTCGGCTCCCGGAACCGCCGGTTTTGCCTGGGGGTTGGATTTCACTGTCCGAAGGTTCCAACTTGCATTCGCCAGAAACACCTACCACACCGCAGGGGCATCAACCCACCTCGCCATCCGGACACGCCTCACCGACCGCTGACCCCCATGAAAAGAATCCGCATCGCCATTGATGGTTTAAGCGCCTCCGGCAAAAGCACCCTGGCTCAGGGATTGGCTAAGTCTTTAAACTACCTCTATATCGATTCCGGCGCGATGTACAGGGCGGTCGCCCTGTTCGCTCTTCGGGAAAAGCTCATCGATCGACAGGGCCAATTAAACGAAACCGGACTGAAAGGAGCGTTGGACCGCGTCTTTCTCACCTTTCGATTCAATCCAGTCTCTGGCAGAGGTGAAATGTGCCTGAATGGCCGAAACGTGGAAAAGGAAATCCGAACCCATGAAGTGTCCCGACACGTCAGCCTAATCGCCAAGGTCTCAGAGGTGCGCGACAAGTTGGTGCGGTCCCAGCAGCAGATGGCAGCATCTGGAGGGGTGGTCATGGATGGCCGTGATATCGGCACCGTGGTACTTCCGGATGCGGAGGTGAAGTTTTTCATGACGGCCAGCATTGGGGCTCGCGCCCAAAGAAGACATTTGGAACTGCAAAAACGCGGACGAACAGTGACCTTGGATGAAGTCACAGCCAATTTGGCCGAACGCGACCACATCGACAGCACACGCGACCATGGTCCGCTGAAAAAGGCTGAGGATGCCATTGTCATCGACAACAGTGACTTGTCCATCGAGCAACAGTTCGAGCATATGATGTCCCTGGTTCAGGACCATTTGAATGGGTGAGGCTACACGCCCATTGCTTTTGGCATTGAGCATCTTTTGCGCGGGATGCCTCACCGCCGACGTCTCGCCTCTCTCGCCTCTGCCCACCCATCCGGCATTTCTTGAAGGAGACACCGCGGCTGCCCGTGCTCAAATGGACAGCCTGAGCATGGAAGCCCGCATCGCTCAACTGATGATGGTTCCCCTGTATTCTATACCTAAAGAGCCAGAAAGCGCCAATGATGTCGCCAGGCTCATCGCTGAATTCGGTGTGGGCGGAGTCATCGCCATGCAAGGAGACAAAGCCACCACGAAACAGAACCTCCAGAAACTCGACAGCGTGGCAAAAGCCAACTGCGGCATTGGACTCCTGACTGCGATGGATGCAG
>CACAUH010000059.1 GCA_902535565.1 uncultured Bacteroidota bacterium
GGGGGCAAACACCTCGATTTCCGCCGACACCACATCGCTGCATCCGTTGTCATTTGATGCCACGAGTGTGACCTCATAGCTGCCCGTTTCCTGCAAGGTCCAATTGGGGGTTTCTTCCATGAATGGCGGGACCACAACCTGCCCGTCTTGATCCAGTATGGACCACTCAAATTCACTCGCAGAGACAGAGGAATTGCTCAACAAGAGATCAATGGGTGCACCACACAAATTCGGCCCCACCTGAGCGAATGAAGCAACGGGCGCCGGCACCACTGTCACCACCACGGAATCCTCGGCCAGACACAACTGATTGCTCTCCGCCGCGTAGTGCACCACAAACTCCAATACACTGTCGGTGGTGTTGAGGTATTCATGCGCTGGCGCTGCGACCAAAACCTCGGAGGACCCGTCCCCAAAATCGAATTGATGCAACAGGTCGACCGCACTGGCGTTTTCGACCTGCACCATCAACGGAGAGCATCCTGAAAGGGGGGTCACCAACCAATCGAGTTGCGGTGCTGGATAGACCGTCACCTCAACGGAATCCGCATTGCCGCATCCGCTGAGCAATGACTCCGTCTCAAAGACAGCAGTGTAGACTCCTGGCGCGTCAAACGTTTGCTCAACAGACAGTCCCGAGGCCTCTGTCCCATCTGAAAAAGACCACGCTGCCCACCCTGCGTTGTCCGCAGCGGCAGACAACGTCATGGACATTCCCTCGCACGCAACGTCATCGACCCCGCCCAGATCAATCAAGGGCAGGTCATACACCTCTACCACTTGATCCAGCGTGTCATGCCCACAACCGTTCGTCACGACTTGTCGAATGGTATAGAGGCCTGGAGTGGTCATCGGAATTGTCACCTGCGGCTCATTCGACGTGCCGGCCTCCCCCAAATCAAAAACACCCGAAGTCGCCCCGATGCTCTCGTCAACCACCGTCAAATCAAATGGAGGACAGCCCACATTTTGGCTCAGCGCAAACCCTGCATTGACCACATTCGACACCACGGTCAAGGCCACTGTGGTGTCTTGTGATCCACATTGATTGGACCCCGTCAGGGTAATGGAATAGGTTGTCGTCAATCCAACCGGGTCGTAAACAGGGGGTGTGGGGGCCTCCCCCGCTTGCACAGTCCCCTCTCCCCAGTCCCATTCCGTCAAATCAACAGCACCAGAACTCGTGTTGACCACAACAGGCTGGAATGGAGCGCACCCTGTGTCCTCTTCGACGGCAAAGCCCATCACTGGCTCCGTCAACACCAGAAGCGTGTCGACCATCACACTGCTCCCGCATTGGTTCTCCACCAAAAGAGACACCGTTTCCTGATAGGTGGTGTCGTCCTGTTCAAAGAGGACAATGGGTGGAAGGGCACCATTCCAAGCGGCGTCCTGAAGGGTCCAGGTCCATGCAGAATATGGAGCATACGAGGTGTCAGTGATGGCCACTGGAAACGGGCTGCACCCTGCGTCTTGGTCCAATGAAAAACCGGCCTCAGGAACACCAATGACCTCCACTTCTTGCACCGCCTCGTCCTCGCATCCAAAGGCACTGGTAACCGTCTGGGAGACCGTGTAGAAACCCGTGTCCGAATAGGTGTAGGTCGGTTCAAAATCGTCCGCGCCTTCTCCAGTGCCAAAGCTCCACAGAAAGGTCGTCCCACCATTTGCCGTGTTGGTCAGAGCAACATTGTCATTTGCACAGACAACCGAGGCCATGGAGAATCCCGACTCAGGCAAGGGACGCACCTCCACAGTGTAGTTCGCCGATCCAGAACACAAATTGCCATCGACCACGTCCACGGCTATGTCGACTGGACCAGATGTGCCCGGTGGCACATAGCCAATAGAGTCGTTGTCGCTCAACGGATTCAACTCCCCCAGTCCTGACCATGTGGGCTCAAAGGGGGCCACCCCTGAGGCATTCTCGATATGCAAATACAGTGTGTCCCCAATGCACAGGTCTGGCCCTGCGCCCAATGCCGACGCCACAATTTGGGGCTCGGGAAGGGGCTGCACCGTCCAAACGACCTCATCCTCTGTCGCACAGCTGTTCTCTCCGTAGTGATAGACCCAAGTGTGTTCCTCCTCGGACAACAGCGCAACGTCCACCAAACCCGCCGCGCCATCCAACAAAGCGGGACCCGTCCAAAATCCACCAGGTGGAGAAAAGAAGTCCATTGGAATTTGACCAGCATCCGCACAGACCCCTTGATCCAATCCAGCGTCGGCTGCATTCAGCCCTGCCACAGACACCTCCATAGAATCGACTGATGTACAACCGTTTGCATCGGTATAGGTGTAGGATACAGTGTGAACTCCTTCTCCGACAAGGCTGGGGTTAAACCCGCCAATCGGGTCGACAATGCCATTCCCATTCCATGCGCCTCCCGCTGGATTGGCAGCAGGCAAAATCTCTTCAAATGGCTGGTCACAATACGGCGCGTCTTGCGATGTCAGGTTAATCTCAGGCAAAGCATATACCTCCGTCACCCACGTCGCCTCCCGAGTGCACCCAGAATCGTTGGTGGCCAGAACCGTCACCGGGATTAGGCCCTCCTCAGCCGTTATCACCAAGGGAGCTTCACCATCTCCTCCCAGCCCTGTTTGCCATTCGAGCACAGCGCCGTCCGGCTCCGATGCAGAAAACGTCAACTCATCTCCATCACAAGCCGTCACAGACCCGACCACCTCCGGGTCCGGCAATTCCGTCACCACAACATCGAATGCCGCAGTGGTGGCACACCCGTTTTCATCGGTGCCCACCACTTCCACAGATGTATCAAATTCTGTCGCGACAGTAACAGCAGCGACACTCAAGTCATCAGAGACTATTGCAGCATGATCAACCCATTCGTAATCAACCGCACCCTGCACCTCTAAGGGTGTCTGCGCTCCCTGACAAAATGGAGTGGACTGCATGAAAGCCAGCATCGGCAAATCCACGACCTGCACCGTTATCTCCCTTGATTGTGCAGAGCAAGAATTCCACAGAGCTAAATTCACAATGTAGGACCCGGGTTCCTCAAAAATCCAATCGAGAGACTCGTACGTTTCACCCGCAAAAACATGCTGCCCATAGATTCGCCACAATAACTGGTTCACCCCGACTTCTCCAGAGTACCACTCAGCATCAAACAAAATCTCATCACCAACACAGTAGGGACCATCAGGATGGACAATGTTAAATGACATCTGCTCTGAAGCAGAGACTGTCCAAGATTGAGAACCCACAGCGCAAAAACCGCCCATTGAATCGAACAAGCCGATTTCAAGGGTCACCGTGTATTCACCGGGATTCAAAAAGGTGACACCGTTTGCTTCGGGCTGCCAGTCAGGGTCTGTGCCTTCGCTTGTGCCAGACACCAACCATTGAACATCCCATTCACCGCAGAGGTCGGGGTCAGGGGTCAAATTCTCCCATTCAACGGTCAGGGGGACACAACCTCCCAAAGGGGACACATTTCCGATGACCTCTACTGAATCGGGGAAAACGCAATCCGGATCCGCGCCTGCGCAAGGCGCCTGCGCAAAGGCCCCCTGAAAAAGGGCGCATGCAACGATCGTAAAGCACAGGGGGAGGGCGCGAACAAGCGACATTGGAAGGGCAAAAATACCCCACATATTGACTTGAAAGTCATCCGTTCAAATCACGCTGACGTTGGGCCCATTCAGCAACCCCTATCGAAGCCGGAGCTGGGATAAACTCCGTCACCACCGACTCAAAACCCGAAATCGCTTCGGGGTCCGGATTGACCATCGCGATGGGGCATCCATCGGGGGCGAAGTGAACCAGCCCAGCTGCCGGGTAGACTTGCATGGAAGTCCCGACCACAAGCAGTGCGTCGGCCTGTGCCACCGTCTCGGCAGCGGGGTCGAGCATCGGCACCGCCTCACCAAACCACACCACATGGGGCCGCCATTGCACGCCCCGCTTGTCCACCTCGCCCAAGACAACGTCTGGACCGGGCACCTCAGATTCCCCCACCAACACCGTTCCCTTCTCATCCATGCCCGAGTCGTCTTCGGGGCGGACCTTGCGAAGCTCACCGTGAAGGTGCAGCACGTTGGTGCTGCCCGCCCGCTCGTGCAAATCGTCCACGTTCTGCGTCACGATGCGCACGTCGAAGGCGTCCTCCAATTCAGCCAGTGCCCGGTGCGCCCCATTGGGCCTCACCTCGTCGAGCTGCCTGCGGCGCGCATTGTAGAAGCGCAAGACCAACCCAGGGTCACGGGCCCACGCCTCAGGGGTGGCCACGTCCATCACGTCATGTTCCTCCCAGAGGCCATCGCCATCTCGAAACGTGCGGATGCCGCTCTCCCGGCTGATTCCCGCACCAGACAGCACCACCAAAATTGGCTTTTTCACGCCTTCGGTCATGGCTTCAAGATGGTGCTGATCCCTGCACCGAACAAGTCCAGACTTTCCACAGTCATCGCCCTTTTCTCTCCCCGGCGTCCTGTTGGGAAGGCTTGATGTACGGCTTAAAAAAAGCCGAGACCCACAATAGATTGCCCCAACCAATCCGATATGGATACACCCCGCAACCCCGCACCCTCGACCCCACAGCTTCTGCGATACGCCATCCTGCTGTACTGGTCGATCTTCTGGCTTTTCAACATGCTGGACAAGGCCATCGGCGGCGCCCATTTTCTATGGGTTGGCCGGGACCGATTCGCCCAGTTCCAAAAGTATTTTGCCTCTGTTGGGCTGGATTCACCCCACGTGGCCAATGCAGCACTGGCTGTGGCAGCCGCGTTAGAAACGTTCGCCTTCCTGTTTTTCGCAGGTGCACTGCTGAATGAGCTGCGAAGACGGACCAACTCAAGTCACCGCTGGGCCCTGATTGGCACGCTGTTCACGATGGGCACCTTCACCTTCTTCTCCATTGGAGACCACTGGTTCGGAGACCGCTTCGAATTGCTCGAGCACACCCTGTTCTGGTTCGTCTCCTTGGCCTCGTGGATTGTCTTCACGCGACTCAAAGCCGATGAAAACACCACCACAGTGACCCTGCCGCGGCCGCAGCGCATCATTGCAGCCCTGACTGGCGGCGTGCTCATCATCACGACCGCAGCGGCCATATTTCAGCACAACCAATCCGACTTCCACAAGCGGAGCGCCGCCATCACAGCCGAACCCGTCGGCGACCACATCTACAAGGTGGCCTTCCCCTTTCTCGGGGGCAGCGCGGTGTTTGAAAACACCCTCGCCCAATTCAAGGAGGACCATCCGAAAGAAGCCATTCAGCACATCTACACCGTGCCCAACCCATTGCGGCTGAAGAAAGCCGACGCCCTCATCTTTTACATCCTCACCGAGGACACGCCATGAACGAACGCCGACTTCTCCGATTGGCCATTCTCGTCTTCTGGACCCTGTTCTGGGGCCTGAGTGTGGCAGACAAAATCATCCCCGACGTGCAACACCTGTGGGTCGGAAAGGACTTCTTTGCCCTCTTCATCAAGTTCTTTGGCTCACTCGGGTTAAAGGATCCCTTGTTTGCCACCGCCGCCCTTGCGCTGGTCTCTGCGCTGGAAGCGATGAACTTCGGATTCTACCTGGCCGCCCTCATCAGCTTTCGGAAGGGCGATGCGGCCGTAACCGACCGTTGGTTCTTTCGTGCGATCCTGGCGTCCATGGTGCTCTTCAGCCTCTTCTCCATCGCCGATCAGGTGTTTGGAGACCGATTCCAGCTATTGGAACACGGCTTGTTTTGGATCATCCTGCTGGCATCCTGGATCGTATTTCGCCACGTGCCCATGTCAGAGGACAACATCCTCAGCCTCTCCCCCACAAGAGAAACGCGATGGGTGGTGGTCGCCGGCAGCGTCCTCACCTTGGCCACTTCCGTGGTCCTGTGGCGCTTTTCTGAGGCCACCTTCCACAACGTGGAAGACCCGGTTGTCGGAAAAGAAGTCGTCGAAGGGCTGTACAAATTTGATTTCCCCTTCCTCGCCGACAAGGTGGTCTGGGAAAACACCATCAACGCCTTCAAGGAGGCGCACCCTGAATTGAAGGTCCGCTACATCTATACGGGGCCTTCCGAGCTGAACTCAAAAAAGAAAACCCACCTCTTGCTATACGTCTTCACGGAACCGGCCTGACCCACAAAAGAAAAGCGGTCCATCCCCGTCGGGACCGGACCGCTTCATCGCGTAGAACCGAAGACAGCCTTAAAGCCGAATCCGAAAAAATGACCAGCAAGGTCAATTGCTGGACAAAAGGCAATCAAAACACCGATTGACCGATTGTTCTTACAAGATATAAGATTTATCCTACAAAATGACATTTGAGACCAAAAAACCAGGTTTCAAAACCCCGCACTTGGACAGCACTGGAGAACTGAATTGAAACCCAAGGCCGACCTAAAAAAAACAGCAGGGAAAGCCCCTAAATTCGCAGGCGATATGGCCAAGAAGAAGATCATCAACCGCGCCTCGGAACAGTTCCTTGAGGCCTACCTCAACAACCCTTCTCCCACTGGATTTGAAAGTGGAGGACAAAGGCTGTGGCTGGACTATATCCGTCCCTACATCGACGAACACATCGTCGACACCTATGGCACGGTAGTGGGCGTCATCAACCCCGAAGCAGAGTATAAGGTGGTCATCGAGGCCCACGCAGATGAGATCAGCTGGTTCGTCCACTACATCACCAGCGATGGCTTCATCTACCTCCGAAGAAATGGAGGAAGTGATCACCAGATCGCCCCGTCCAAGCGCGTGGACATCCACACACCCAACGGTCCAGTAAAGGCTGTCTTCGGTTGGCCCGCCATCCACACGCGAACGGCGGGAAAGGAAGCACCCCCCACACTCAAGAACATCTTCCTCGACGTCGGTGCCAAAGACAAAGCCGAAGTCGAAAAGATGGGCATTCACGTCGGCTGCGTCGTGACCTATGAGGACACGTTCATGTTGCTCAACAAACAATGGTATGTGGGCCGAGCCTTGGATAACCGTGCAGGCGGCTTCATGATTGCCGAAGTGGCGCGCATGCTCAAGCAAAACAAGGTGAAGCTGCCTTTCGGACTTTACATCACGAACAGCGTGCAAGAGGAAATCGGACTGCGCGGTGCCCAGATGATTGCTGAGCGCATCCAGCCCGACGTGGCCATTATCACCGACGTCACCCACTGCACGCACACGCCGATGATGAACAAAATCGAACAAGGCGATGTGGCTGCGGGCAAAGGTCCAGGCGTCACCTATGGGCCTGCCGTCCAGAACAACCTGCTCCAGCGCATCATCGACACCGCCGACGCCAACAAGCTGCCCCTGCAGCGCATGGCGGCCAGCCGCTTCACCGGAACCGACACCGACGCATTCGCCTACTCCAACATGGGCGTTCCGAGCGCGTTAATCTCGCTTCCCTTGCGCTACATGCACACCACCGTGGAAATGGTACACAAGCAGGACGTCGAAGACTGCATTCGCCTCATCTACGAGACACTGCAGAACATCCAGCCCGGCGAAGACTTCAAGTACCTCTGAGCCTTTAATCCTTGTTGTTCAAGGCATTAAGTGCCTGACGTGACGGTAGTGTGACAAGGTGGAAAACTTTGTCACGCCTAGGCGCATCGCGCCCTAAATCCTAGGTGCCCAATGGAGCACGTTGGGAAAACCTCAAATCAGCCCAGAGCATTTGTCATGCACACCGGCGATGTTGTGCGCCTACAAAGTCTTTTTGGTGACAGCCTACCCCTAGAGCGAACTTATAGGGACCATGAACCGCTTTCTCGCTTGCCTGGCCCTCTGCGCCTCGCTCTATGCCTCTGCTCAGGATGACAATTGCACTGTCCTTGGAATTCAAGACTTGACTCAGATGGTGCTTCAGCTTCAAACTCAGCTCGAAAATCAAAATGCTGTAATGACTGAGCTTCAAGCCCAAATCGAAAATCAAAATACTGCAATGACGAGGGATAGTGTCATTGCAATCGCAATTCACAAGGAGCTAAGTATTGATGAAGTCACGGGCGGTGATTTGAGCACCATAAATCTCTTCGGTTCCGACCTCTCTGGCGCCGATCTTGAAAGTGCCAACCTCTCTTGGGCCAATCTCGGTTATGTCACCCTCAATGGTGCTGACCTCTCAAATGCTAACCTCTCTGGTGCCTACCTCTTTGGTGCCAACCTCATGGGTGCCAACCTCATGGGTGCCAACCTCTCTGGTGCCGACCTCATTGGTGCCTACCTCTTTGGTGCCAACCTCATTGGTGCCTACCTCTCTGGTGCCGACCTCATTAGTGCCAACCTCATTGGTGCCAACCTCTCTGGTGCCG
>CACAUH010000060.1 GCA_902535565.1 uncultured Bacteroidota bacterium
GAAACCTTAATGTGGACTGGACATGGGAGACAACAGGCGGAACCGTTGATGCCATTAATGGCAATAACAACGGAGCCACAGCAGCGGTGGACGGATTGGATTCCCCTGTCAACGTGACCGTCACCATGAACATGTACGGTGGGGATATTGATGAATGTCTGGCTTCCGCCACAGTTCCGGTTGGAATTTATGCGCCGCCATCATTGGGCCCTGACCAAGAACTGTATGGCCTCTGTATAGGGGACACCCACATCTTGGTGCCCGATTTAGGTGTGTCGGAGTGGGATTTGGAGTTTGCATGGAGTTCAACCCTTGGGGGCGACCTTCCCGAGACCGGCGGCAATTTGACGGTCAGCACCACAGATGTCTATTCCGTGGTCGTGAGCATGGCGCCGCCTTGTATCGGAGAGGACGCCATGACCTTCGATGTGAACTTTGGTCCTTGTGCCATTGAAGCCATACCCAATGTCTTCACGCCCAACTCAGATGGAGAGAATGATTCCTTTGAAATCAAAGGAAACGCCATCACCACCCTCGGGCCCACCGTGACGGTCTACAACCGCTGGGGAGAGGTCATTCTATATCAAGAAGACTACGCTAACACATGGTCCCCCGGTGAGGGAGAGGCTGCGGAAGGAACCTACTACGTGACCTTGGATGTGAATTCATACAGCCTTCCTTTGGAGGACATCGAGCACAACGGGGTGATCACAGAGAATGGAGAGGGCTTCCGCTATGTAGGACCGCTCCAGATCTTGCGCGACCGTCAATAATGCCCATGGCCCACCGCGACAGCATCGCGGAACTGACCGCGCTGACGGAAGCCTTGGTCCTAGAGCACCGCGCAGAAGAGGCGCGTTATGCCTCCATATTAGAGGGACAGCCAGTCGCCCGCCGCAAGGCAGAAGGGCTGACCTGGGCTCCCGTCCGAATCGTTCGAACCGCCTTCACACTTGGGGGGAGGCCCACTGTGGAGTTGGAGGCAGAGTCGGGAGAGCCGGGTGCGTTTCGTTCGGGATCTGCGGTTCAGTTGTCATCGTCTGACACCAAAGGCGATGCAGTGGCATATCGGGGCATTGTGCGGTCCGCGCGCGGGCTCGACGCTGAGGTCGTATTGGATGGAGAGGACCTTCCCGAACAAGCGACCCACCGCACTTGGGTGCTCGACGCCCGATTCGATGAGCGGAGTTTCAAAGAGATGGCCCGGGCCTTGTCCGATGTCCTCAATGCAGGGCATGATGGCAAGCCCAGTCGCCTGGCTGCATTGCGGGAAGTCATATTGGGCTTTGCCGCACCAGAACCCACAAATCCCGACCCTTTTGAGCACCCCAAGCTCAATGCGTCCCAGAACCGCGCGGTTGCCCATGCGCTGACAGCGGCTGAAGTCACAACCCTCCACGGACCGCCTGGTACAGGAAAGACCACGACGCTTGTCCAACTTGTGAAGGCCTTGGTCCGCCGCGGTGAGAAGGTGCTCTGTTCCACACCGTCGAATGCGGCTGCAGACCTTCTCGTTGAGCGGCTTGGAGCAGTGGGCCTCAATGTTGTGCGCATCGGTCACCCCATGCGCGTGGACCCTGCAGTGGTGGACCGGGCGCTGGACAGAATTGTCTCGGCTGACCCCGACTATAAGCAGGTCAAGGCCTACCGGAAGCAAGCGGAGGAATCGGTTCGGGAGGCCGAAAAGCAATTCCGAAGTTTCGGCTCGGAGCAAAGGGCGGCCCGCCGTGCCGCCTATGCCGAGGCGCGCGACCTGCGAAAGGAGGCGGACCGATTGGAGGGCTTTTTGGCCGAGCGCACCATGGATGCTGCCGATGTGGTATGCTGCACCTTGGTGGGCGCGGCAGACCGGATGATGTCGGGTCGACGCTTTGGGACCGCCATTTTGGATGAGGCTGGGCAGGCCCTCGAGCCTGCCGCTTGGATTCCCATCCGCATTGCAGATCGGGTGGTCCTTGCAGGGGATGCCTTCCAGCTTCCCCCCACCGTCAAAAATGACAAGGCCTTGAAAGCGGGTTTGGGCGTGAGCCTCTTGGAAAAGGCCATTGTGCGAGACCGCAACGTCCATCTGTTGGACACGCAATACCGCATGCATGCGGACATCATGGCCTTTCCCAATCGCACGTTTTATTCCGATGAACTCCTGGCTGCAACTGATGTGGCAGGGCGCACCCTCGCTGACTTGCCCCCCTTGACCTTTGTCGACACGGCTGGACGCGGCTGGGACGAAGAACGGTCAGCGCCTGAAGCCGATACGACAGGCCGCTCCCATGCCAGCATCCGCAACCCAGAGGAGGCGAACTTTACCGTTGATCGGGTGCGCGAGTTGATGGCGGCGCATCCCGAGGCCACCTTGGGCGTCATCGCCCCGTATCGGGCCCAAGTGATGCTTCTGGAAGACTTGCTCCACGCTGAGGCTGCGGGATCGAATGGCCGGCTGACCATCCAAACCGTGGACGGGTTTCAAGGCCAAGAGCGCGACATCATGGTCATCGGTCTGACCCGTTCCAACGCAGAGGGCACAGTGGGTTTTCTTGCTGAGCATCGGCGCATGAATGTCGCCATGACCCGCGCCAAAATGCATCTGCTCGTCATCGGCGACAGTGCTACACTTGGCAGCGATGATTTCTATGCAGGGTTCACCCAACACTGCGAAAGCACGGGGGCATACCGGTCCTGTTGGGAGTGGGCCTAACGCCCGGCTTAGCATAGAGGTGAGGGGTCAGTTGACTTCCCCCGTTTCTGGGTCTACCCCTGCAGGTACGGCTGCCTCTGATGCTGGCTGAGCAATTGACGGATGGTCGGCCGGAACCGCACCGTAGCCGTCTGCAGCGGTCATGTTGGTCGAGCCCTCCTCGCTTTGGGGGTAGATCTCGCTAATCTTGGTGTAATTGATGGCGGGGATGACGAAGCCGATGCCGGAGCCCTTGAGGAACTCGCGGGTCTTGTCGAAGGCGTCCTTTACGTCGTCCGCACTGAAGAGGAAGAACTGGTTGGACTCCTTTTCCTTTCCGCTGCGCTCATCGAAGCTGGTCAGGGCCACCTTGATGCGGAACCACTTGTCGCCGGTGTCCCAGCGGACGACTTCGGCGTAGTTGCTCTTGGTGATGGACTGGACCTCGAACGGGCCTGTGCAGACGTCGGTCACGATGCTGACGAGCCGGGCCTCGGCTTCTGTGTAGGTATAAGCGTCCAGCAGGAGCTGGTCAGTCGTCTTTTCTTCGGCGCCGTCGGCCCCGTGGCGGGTGTATTTGACAACGCAGGTGAACCAGTTTCGGGTCATGCTTTCAGGGAGGTTTCAATGCAATCCAGCACCTCTTGGGCGACGCGCAATGCGGCAATCCCGTCTTCGAGGGGGACCTGGCAGGGCGCAGCGCCGATGCAGGCGGCGTGGAAATGGGTGAGTTCGTCTGCGATGGCATTCGCCTCGCCGATGGTGGGTTGATCAATGTGCAAGCGGCGAGCAGGCCGTCCGGGCACATCGAGGTAGAGGCCGTAAGGGTCGCGTTCTTCGTCGGCTTCGACGTCTTCCAGACGGACCACTTGGGCGCTGCGGTTGAGAAGATCGACCGAGAGGTAAGCATCCGACTGGAACAGGCGAACCTTGCGCATGGGCTGAAGGCTCACCCGACTGGCGGTGAGGTTGGCCACGGCGCCGGAGCTGAATTCAATGCGGGCATTGGCCATGTCCACACTGTCTCCCGCAATGGCGACGCCATTGGCAGCGACACGGACCACCTCTCCCTCGAGGGCATGAAGGGCGAGGTCGATGTCGTGAATCATCAAGTCGAGCACCACGGGTACATCCAAGCCCCTTGGGTTGAACGGGGCGAGGCGGTGAGCCTCGATGAACCGAGGTTGATCGAGTTGGTGTTGTGCTGCTTGAAAGGCTGGATTGAACCGTTCAACGTGTCCGACTTGGACGACTTTGCCCACAGCATTCCTCGCTTGAATGAGGCGCTCTGATTCCGCGAGTGTTGTGGTCACCGGTTTTTCGATGAAGACGTGGCATCCTGCGTTTAGGGCGGCTTCCGCCATGCGGGCGTGGTCTTCAGTCGGGGTGACGATGGCGATGGCGTCCACCGCCGCGAAGAGGGAGTCGGCCGATTCAAATGCGGTGGGAGACATCTGCCACTCCTCTTCCAATGCCAAGTCTTCCACTGCTTTCCGCGCCTCTTGATTCGGATCAAAGAAGCCGACCAAATCCCATTGGGCAGCAAGGGATTGGAGGCAGCGCAAATGGATTCGGCCGAGGTGGCCGGTTCCAAGAACTCCGATGCGAAGGCGATGCGACATGGGCAAGCGAATGTACCGGGAGCCGGCATCCCGGGGCGAATGTTGGCAAGCCTTGATTTCCACACCGAATCCCGGTTCGATGTCCGGCTATTTTCGATGGTGCATGTCGACATCCGCTGCCAATCTTGATGACACCTACCGGCACAAAGGGCTGCGTAAGGCCTTGCTGGGCAAATTGAGGGAGATGGGCATCGGAGATGAACGCGTCCTCGAGGCCATGGACCAGGTGCCCCGGCACCATTTCATGGACGATGCCTTCGTTCATTTCGCATACGACAACAAGGCGTTCCGCATTGGTGCCGGCCAGACCATCAGTCATCCCTACACGGTGGCCAGACAGACTGAATTGCTCCAATTGCCGGCGGGGTCAAAGGTGCTGGAAATCGGAACGGGCAGTGGGTATCAATGCGCAGTGCTGGCGGCCATGGGGTACAAGGTTCACAGCATCGAACGCCAAAAGGAACTGTACGATCACACGACACCCTTTCTTAAGAAGTTGGGATACCGGGCGCATTGCTATTACGGAGATGGATATAAGGGAAAGCCCGCCTTTGCCCCTTTTGACGGCATCATCGTCACGTGCGGTGCGCCGTTCATCCCAGAAGCGTTACTGGGACAGTTGGCCGTTGGAGGGAGGCTGATTATTCCACTCGACGACCCTCAGGCTGGTGAGGGAAAGCAGACCATGACCGAGGTGAAGCGGGTGGACGAATCCACGTTTACACGACAGACGCACGGGGCATTCGCCTTTGTTCCCATGCTCACGGCCCGCTCAGGGGCCGCAGGTTGAGATTCACTGGCAATTCTCTCCGAAGTTGGACAGGATGTTCAGCACGTCGATCACGCCCACGACGCCATCAAAATCCACGTCGCCTGGACAAACGCTCAGGTTGGAAATGCACTGTTGTAGCCCTGAATTCCAATATGTGCCAGTGCCGCATGCGTCTGCATCACAACAGGGCGAGTTGAGGCAGTTTGCTGGGGCATTGGAAGGGCCTCCGCAATTCATCCCAAACTGTCCCAAAACATCGAGCACGTCTGTGACGTTGACATAGCCGTTGTAGTCCACGTCTCCAGGGCATTGGAGCAAAGAGGAGCGACAAAGGCCCGCGTTTTGGTCCCACCAGGTTCCAGCACCGCATGCTGTCGCACCGCAGTTCTCTTGGTCGTCACAAATGCCGTTGTTGTTTGCATCGGCAGCACAGTCGCCACCGCATTCCCCCAAGGCATCGTCATAGAGGCAGGACCCGTCATTGACCGTGGCATCTGGGTTGTAGTTGCACGCACTGGGGTCGGTGCAGCCAGGGACATCTGTGGACAGGGCGCAAAGACCAGGGAATTGAAGGTCCAGCACGTAGTCCACAACATTGGAACTGGTCCAGCCATTGACGATTTGAACAGACCAGCTTCCGCTTCCATTCAATGGCACTAGGGACAGGCTGATATTGGCCGTGTATACGCCCGGTGTGGTGACATTCCATCCCCCGGGCCAATTGCCTGCAGAGGGGTAGCCGAGGTCCACGTCATAGCCTCCGACTTGCAGACAGTTTCCGTCGGGAGAGCACAGAACAAGCAACATATCGCCGGGCCAAGATGAACCGCTTTGCGCATTGGAGAAATCCATGGTGATGTCCAAGGCTTGGGGACTTCCCTCCGCATCAACGGCGGTGGCCAGGACCCCATTGCCGGCTAGGGTAGCCGCCAAGCTGGAGATTTCAATGCCCCCGATGATATTTCCATCAGGGCCGCATTCAGCACAATTTCCGGCATAGACACAGCCCTCGGTTCCTGTGTCACCGGGCGTGTAGTTGCAGGCGTTGCTATCACCACATTGGAGGTTCGTGGATTCAATGACCTGAGACCCGCAGGATCCAATACAGCTGGCAGAATTGAAAGTCGGGATGAGTGCATTGTCCTTCACGAGCGGGTGAAAGGTCAGGGTCTTACTTCCTCCAGAAATGGCATGGCAGTAGCTCATGATGGTGCCCAACTGCCCGGTTGGATTGTCTGTGTAGCCGCTGCAATCGCCTTCTAGGCTGCCACAATTGTCGATGGGGCCACCTGGCCAGCCGCACCAATGCGTGTGGCTGGACCCGCAGTTGTGACCAATTTCATGGGCGACAACATCGAGGTTCCATGAATAGTTATTGATGTTGTAATTGGTTGTGCTTGAGAGGTTTCCACTCACTCCGGCATTGTAGCTGTTGCACAATCCATTGAGGTAGGCAATTCCCCCGGTACCGATGTTGGTGCGTCTGGTCAGGAGGTGCTTGAGGTCCAGTGGAATGGCATTGAAGTTGGGGTTGTTGTTCCACTCTGAATTGAATGCGCCGAGCAATCCGCCACCATCGTTTACCACTGATGCATAAGGGTCTGGGGATATCCAAACGTGCAGGAAACGGACTTGAAGGGTGACGAGATTGTTCAATTCGTTTCGGTAAATCTGATCCACTGAGGAAAGGAGGGCCAGTGCCCAATCCACGGCGTCATCCAAGTCTGACCCCACGGTTTCGTATGTGTATTGATCCACTTCGAGTCCGACCTCCACACACTCCAGCAAGGCCGATGATTTGGCATTGCCCTGTGCTTGTGATCGGTGTGAATGCGGCAATTCCGCCTGTTCCTCGACACCGCAACTAAAGGTCCGATCATCCTTGGATGCTTCTACAGGAAACAGAGCGTGAACCTGTCCCGATCGGCGGTTCAACTCCCAGCGCCTGTGCCCGCGACGCAGAGAGGCCACAATGTGATCGTGAAACAAAATCAAAGTGCCGGTTACTTCTCCCTCCACTTCATAAGTGACAATCCTGGTGCGGGGCTCGATGTTCCGAAACCCATCGGGCCCGGTTACGGCGAGTTCAAATGCGTCACTGCGGACATCGAATCGCTTGAGTTTGACGGTGAGCTCCCCATCCGGGAAGGGGATTACCATGGAGGTTCGACTGGGGCGCGTGTTCCGAAGTGTCTGAAACTTCTCCAAGTTGAGCTCAAGGCCCAAAGCATCTTGCGGTTTCAATGTGGGGACGAGATCCGGGTGCAGTGCAGTGACGGTCCAATCCGGCAACCGCCCCAAGTCATCTTGGCTTAGGGATTGGGCCGACAGGCACAGAAGCAGAAGGGGAAGGAGGAGGAGGTGATGCATCTGCATGGACTGAGTAAAGACAATCTAAGCCGAGCAGAGGTTCAATTCACCAACGATGACAAATGTCACAAAATCCCGTCCAGATTGCCACGACCTTCCCTGATCACTTCGGGCGCTTCGCCTGTGCAGTCGATGACTGTGGAGGCTTCCAAGTGCCCCAAGCCACCACCGATGACGCCGTCAACTCGGCTTTTGTACTTCTCGTGAACCAGTCCCGGATCAGTCATGTATTCCATCGCTTCATCGTCGTGGTGGACTGAGCTGACCACAAGGGGCTTTCCCAGCGCTTCAATCAGGGCAGCAGGGATGGCGTGATCGGGAATTCGGATGCCCACTTCCTTCTTCGATTTCCTGAAGATTCGCGGCACCTTGACGCCGGCGCGGAGAATGAAGGTGAAGGGCCCCGGCAAGGCGCGTTTCATCAGCTTAAATACCGGCTGAGGCAGTGGCGCAACGTATTCACTGACTTGACTCAGGTCCTTGCAAATAAGCGAGAAGTTGGCTTCAGTGGGACTCAAATCCCGCAGGCGGGCCATTTTTTCTAGGCCCTTGCTGGAGCCAAGCGCACATGCAAAAGAGTACACCGAATCGGTGGGGATGATCAGGACGCCGTTTCGGCGCAGAACCTCCACTGCCTGCTCCACTTTGCGGGACTCTGGGGTCTGTTGGTGTATGTCAATGCGCATAATCTAGAAGATCGGGAATTCCGGGCGGGA